>CALCRE010000213.1 GCA_937894465.1 uncultured Clostridia bacterium | reverse complement strand
TTTTCCACGGTTTCTTTTAGTTTTTCTTTGTTGATCCGTTCACTTTTCACAGTAGCCAGTGCATTTTGGATTCTTTCTATGATATCCGGCAAATCCTCCGGATCCATCAGAATTTCTTCAGCCGGTATGATCTTGTATCGGTCCACTGTTTCTATAGAGCGTTGTGATTCCGGATCGAACAAACGCAATGAATCGATTTCCACATCGAAAAATTCGATTCTCAATGCATATTCACTGTTCACCGGATAGATGTCTATGATACCGCCTCTAGAAGCAAACTCCCCTTTTTTATACACGGTATCAGTTCTTTTATATCCCATTCTCACAAGCTTGGTTAATAATTCCTCGGTGTCCACCTCGTCACCGGTGCTTATATTCATGATATTACCGGCGAATGTTTCAGATGGTAAAAGCTTTCGGATAAAAGAGTCCGCAGACATCACGCAAACATCATATTCCCCTGCAATGATCCGGGACAGTACATCCAAACGGGCATAAGCCGTTTCTCTGCTTCCCGCTTCGATGTCATACAGCATGACTTCCCTGTAGGGAAAGAGTAAAGCCCTGTCACCAAAAAAGAAGTTGAAATCCTCATAAGCTTTTTTGGCTTCAAATTCGTTATGGGTTACATAAAGACCTTTCAAATTCAATCGCTTTAAAAGGCATGCGGAAAAGTGAACCCTTTGCGTATCCATAAGGCCGGTGACCGATGCATGCACCTGTTGATCTCTTATGGAGGACAACAGATCCGAAAAGACAGGATTGTTACTTAATAAGTTATTGAACGGTTCGTCCATATCTACTCTTTCTTCTTACTATTATATAGATTCATGGCGGCGGCAACATCGGACTTTAATATACAAGCCACCGCTTCTCCGGCCGTTTCCATTCCGGCTTTCAAGTCCGGCATCACATGATCCGGTATTCTTTGCAAAACATAATCAATAACCGGAATCCTTTCTTCCGGTCGGCCGATTCCAATTCGTATCCGGGTGAATTCATCGGTTTGCAAGTGGTAAATCACGGATTTCATACCGTTATGGGCGCCGGCACTTCCTTTGGGGCGGATTCGCACCATGCCCGGTTCCAAATCCATGTCATCATACAAAACAATCAATTGATCCGGGGTTGCGGAATACCATTTTAACACCGCACGAACAGATTCACCGCTGTTGTTCATATAGGTTGACGGTTTTAGCAAAACCACCGGTTTGCCTTCGATCTCTCCTCGCCCGTATCGTCCTTTGAAAGCGATCCTGCCCGTTTTGATTCCATATTTCTCAGACAGGTATTCAATGGTTCCAAATCCCATATTGTGTCTGCTGAGGGAATAATTCGGCCCGGGATTCCCCAAGCCGACAATAATGGTTAATTTATGGTTCATTTCCTTATATATCGTCCATTCTGTTATTTTTGAGTGTACAGTTTGCTGATGGATGTGTTTTTGTGAATACGGTCAATCGCTTGCGCTAAGATATCAGCTACACTTAACACCGTAAATTTTGGGTTGTCCTTTACACGGTCGGTGCAAATGGTATCTAAAACAACCATCTCATCAATACAGGAATTCTCAATCCTTTCGATGGCCGGACCGGACAACACCGCATGTGTACAGCAAGTCCGAACTTCCAAAGCACCCTTTTCTTTCATTACAGTTGCGGCATTGACCAATGTGCCCGCTGTATCCACAATATCGTCAATCATGATGACTTTCTTATTCTTGACTCGTCCCACGATATTCAAAACCTCCGATTGATTGGCTTCGGGTCTTCTTTTATCAATGATTGCAATGGGAATGTTCAAAATTTGAGCAAATTTACGAACTCGATTAACACTGCCGATATCCGGAGAAACCGCAACATACTCGTGTTCATTGATATTGATGCTTTTAAAATATTCTGCAAATATAGGGTTCCCGAATAAATGATTCACCGGAATATCAAAAAAGCCTTCCACTTGCGGAACATGCAAGTCCATGGTCAAGACCCGATCCACTCCGGCCACTGTCATCAAATTGGCTACTAACTTGGCGGAAATGGGATCCCTGGACTTCGATTTTCTGTCCTGTCGGGCATAACCGAAATAGGGCATCACTGCCGTGACCATTCCCGAAGATGCTCTTTTTAAAGCATCACATATCACCAATAACTCCATCAAATTATCATTTACCGGTGTGGATGTGGATTGAACGATAAAACAATCACATCCCCTGACCGTTTCATTGATGGTTACGTTAATCTCACCGTCGGCAAATCGGCCGGCGACGATATCTCCCAAAGGAACATTCAACAATCTTGATATCTCTTGTGCCAATGGTTTATTTGAATTCCCTGCAAATAATTTTATATTATTGCCCCCACTCATTTCTTATCCTTTCATGATGACTTTGAATCATCCTTTTGATTTCGTTGCAAACCTTTTTTTATAACCCAATCTTCCTTGTTAACCTGAACTTCCCTGGCAATGGCCAATGCATTAGGCGGTACCTCTTTTGTGATGGTGGATCCCGCTGCAATATATGCACCGTCATGCACCGTCACCGGCGCTACCAATGCCACATTGCAACCGATAAATGCATCGTTTCCGATCACTGTCCGATACTTTTTCTTCCCGTCGTAATTCGCCGTGATGACACCGCATGCAATGTTGGTGTTTCCTCCCACCGAAGCATCACCGATATAAGTAAGGTGAGGGATCTTTGTTTTTTCCCCGATTTCGGAATTCTTTAATTCTACGAAATCACCTACCTTTACATGATCATGCAACATGCATCCGGGTCTTATGTAAGCAAAAGGCCCTATATTACAATGTTCTCCCGTTTTACTGTCGTGTATAACCGATTTTGAGACAGTATTGTATTTCCCGATATCGCTGTCCTTGATCATGCAATCCGGCCCGATCACGGAGTTTTCTCCGATCAAAGTCTCACCTTCCACGATGCATCCGGGGTATAGCAATGTATTTGATCCTATTTTAACATGATACCCGATGTAGGTATGATCCGGGTCCAAAAACCTCACATTGTTGTTAAAATGTTTTTCAACGATGCGCTTGCGATAACTAGCCTGCGCCTTATGATAACCTTCCGGGCAAGCAATGTCCATCACTATGGATTCATCCCATTGTGGTAATTCCAAAAGAAACACCGGGTGACCGGCTTCTATTCGAATGCAATCATAATCATGTCTGGGAACGAAATGCACAAGATTCTTCACGGCAAACCCGGGCTCACTCGATAAAAATTGCTCTAATCGTTTTTTGAGAGTCTCCCGATCACAAATCACCGCTTGGTCGCTGATAAACAATAAATCCTTGTTCTTCGGTAACGGATCATTCTCACCCACAAGGCACATTACATCAAAACCGTCTTTTGAAAACTCATCTAAAAGATATTGCCGGTTTTTTGCACCCCAAAAGAATGTACCCTCATCGGTAGCAGAACGGTCTTGATACAAAACAACTAAAAGTTCATTCATAGGTTAACTCCGATTACTGTTATTCTCACTCTTATTTTCTCACGTTTTGCATCTATTTTCAATATGAGATGAATCGATACGATTTAAAATGTAGGATTGTTGGGTTGGACTTGCAGTTTTTGAATACAACAAAAGACAGGCTATATGTCATATGTCTTTATAACCAACCAATAATGCTACCTGTTTGACGAATTTCTATACGTTATGTAAGTGTTACTCTTCGGCTCCCATATCCGGGGAAGCATCCGGTTCGTCACCCATTTCCAGGTACTTGTTAATAATTAACGTTTGCAGCATTTCCCTTGTTTCGGAATTGATAGGATGTACGATGTCCTTAAAAACGCCGCTCGGTGTTTTCCTGCATGGCATGGCAATGAAAGGACCTTTCTTACTTTCAATGATCTTAATGTCATGCACGGCAATCATGTTATCCAAGGTCAGCGACACTACAGCTCGCATTTTACCTTCTGCATTTGTTTTTCTTATACGAATGTCGGTGATTTCCATAGTTGAACCTACCCTCCTGTTGTATTACTATGTACACTACTATATTCTCTATTACTGTAAAGAATCCTTTATTATTCTATTTTATTATATAGTCTTTTTTTAAGTCTTCGTATATAATATATAAGATTACTACAGGTAAATGTACTCATTTTTCTGTGGAGAAATATATATATATTAGATAATTATTTTGATTACGGGAAAGATAAATTTATGAATATCCATATTGATGCATTAAAGAACAATACAACCATTCACATGATCGGAATCAACGGGATCAGCATGAGCGGATTGGCTGAAATATTACTTTCATCCGGATACAAAGTAACCGGATCGGACTTGAAATCCTCTCACAGAACCGAGCGTTTGCAACAGCTCGGAGCAACGATTTATGAGAACCATGATCAATCCAACGTCAAAGATGCCGGGTTGGTGGTGTACACAGCTGCGATACATGAGGACAATCCGGAAATCATTTATGCAAAAGAGCGAAACATTCCCTTGATGGAACGTTCCGTTTTATTAGGGTTGATGATGAATTTCTTTGACAAAGGTATCGCCATATCCGGAACCCATGGAAAAACAACCACTACCGCCATGATCACCAACATTTTCGTGTCAGCAGGTTACGACCCCACTGTACACATCGGTGCAACATTTAAAGATATCAATGGAACGGTAAGAACCGGATCCAAAGAATATTTTATCACCGAGGCATGTGAATATTGTGAGAGTTTCCTCACATTGCATCCGGAGTGCGCTGTCATTACCAATATAGATTTTGACCATGCGGATTACTACAAGGATATTGAAGCTGTTAAAAATGCATTTGTAAAGTTCAGCAAAAATGTTACCAAAGACGGGTTTATCATTTTAAACGGTGATTGTCCTAACACGTATTCCGCCATGGAACAAATGCCCGGGAGAAAAGTGACATTCGGACTTTCCGACCATAATGATTATCAAGCTGTAAACGTTAAACAAGGTCAATTGGGTATGAGCTTTTCCGTGAAAAAAGACGGAGAGATCTTGACCGACATTTCATTGAAAGTTCCGGGGATGCATAATGTCATGAACTGTTTGTCGGCCTTTGCATGCGGATACGAGCACCATGCCCCGACCGACCGTATCAAGGAAGCTCTAGAATCTTTTAAAGGAACCGACAGAAGGTTTGAATACAAGGGGTTATTTCAAGGTGCACCCGTATATGACGACTACGCACATCATCCTAATGAAATACAAGCCACATTAACCGGTGCTTTTTCCATGACCAAAGGAACCCTTTGGTGTGTCTTCCAGCCTCACACATACACCAGAACCCGCGCTTTGTCCGCAGACTTGGCATCCGCATTGGCACTTTCGGGCAAGTGTATTGTCACGGACATTTATGCCGCCAGGGAAAAAGACACCGGTGAAATCCATTCTAAAACGATTGTGGATTTGATCAATCAAAAGAAAGATAACGCCGTATACATCAGAACATTTGATGAGATCACGGAATATTTACGACTTCATGTAAAATCCGATGACATAATCATCGTCATGGGCGCCGGAGACATAGAAAAGGTCGGGGAACTGTTGACCCGACCGTCATAACTTCTTAATTACATGAAATTTTAGATCTTTTCCAATTGAACCATGGACAACATGAATCGTTTCATACCGAACTTATCGAATATGATTTCTATTTTTGCGTTGTCACCTTGGCCTGTTATCGCGGTAATTGTTCCTTCCCCATATTTTGCATGGATCACACGATCTCCGGATTCAAACGACATGCCTTGTGAATTTGTTTTCTTTTTCCCGATATCATTAAGTTCAACGGGATGTCCGCCTCTTGTAAGCAGAGCACCAAAATCATATACAGGGGTCTTTTTCTCCTGATGGCCTCCCCCGAAAGACGGTTGCCTGTCTTGTGTTTTGGGTGCAACCTTCGGCAAATTCATACATGATTTGGGAATCTCTTTAAAGAATCTGGAAACCATGGGGTATTTGGTCCGGCCGAAAATGGTCCTGGAATTCACATGGGTCAAATAAAGCATTTTTCTTGCCCGTGTAAAACCTACATAACAAAGTCTCCGTTCTTCCTCAAGGCGATCCTCCTCGAATATGGACATATAGCTCGGGAACATTTCTTCTTCGAATCCCGGTATGAAAACTTCATTAAATTCCAATCCCTTTGCACTGTGTAAAGTCATCAATGTAACGAAGCCTTCGTCTTGATCCAAATTATCAATATCAGTGGATAAGGACACTCTGAAAAGATAATCCTCCAAGCCGGCTTCATAAACTTCTACAGGTTCATCCGGATCGGTTTCTTCCGGTTGCTCCTGCTCCGCCATACGGGCCATTTCAGATTCATATTCCATGACACCTGTGATAAACTCTCTTAAGTTTTCGATTCTAGCCTGGGATTCCACGGTGTTTTCACTTCGATAACTTTCTTCCATACCGGTTTGCTCTATGACCGTTTCCACCAGTTCGGATAAATCCATGGTTTCTTTCAAGCTTGTCAGCAGGCTGATCAATTTGGTAAAGGACTCCAACTTCACGGCCGCTCTTTCCAGTCCGGGCAAAGAGGTTGCATTGGATGCCGCTATAAACAAGCTCATTTGGTTTTCTTGAGCGAATGATTCAAGTTTATCCACCGTAGCTTGTCCGATTCCTCTTTTAGGTTCATTTACGACTCTGCGGAAGGAGACATCGTCATTGACATTGATCAACAGTCTCAAATATGCCATCAAGTCCTTGATTTCCTTACGATCATAGAACTTGGTGCCGCCGTAGATTTTGTATGGAATTCCCTTGTTGGCCAATGTATCCTCAAGAACACGGGATTGGGCGTTTACCCTGTACAAAATGGCAAAATCACTGTAGCTGCTCCCGGTGTCCACTTTGTTTTTAATCGTTCCCATGATAAAGGCGGCTTCATCCCGCTCATCATTGAGGTTCATGCGGACAATCTTGTCCCCTCCGGTAACATCCGTCCATAACCTTTTGGGTTTTCGTCCCTTGTTATTCTGTATGACGTTATTAGCGGCTTCTAAGATGACATCAGTGGAACGGTAGTTGCGTTCGAGCTTAATGGTCAAACAATCCGGATAAATCTTTTCAAAGTCCAGAATATTGCTAATATCCGCTCCCCTCCATCCGTAAATGGATTGATCGTCATCTCCCACCACACACAAATTCTTGTGATATTTGGCAAGAAGGCTTACCAAAACGAATTGGGCGTGGTTGGTGTCCTGATATTCGTCCACCATAATATATTTGAATTTACGAGAATAATACTCCAGTACATCCTCATGATCCTTGAATATTTTGACGGTGTGCATGATGATGTCGTCAAAGTCCAAAGCATTATTGTTCTTCAGCATTTGCTGGTACCGTTTATAGACTTTGGCCACATTGCGCATTCTAAAATCCGATCCGTATTCTGCTTCAAACTGATCACAATCCATTAAAACATCCTTGGCCTTTCCGATCTCGGAAAGAATACTTTTTGCAGGAAAATTCTTTTCATCGATATTCAATGCTTTCATGCAATCTTTGACTAAAACTTGTTGATCCGAAGAATCAAAGATTAAAAAGTTGCGATCAAAGCCTAGTTTGTCAATATGTTGCCTTAGTATATTTAAGCATGCCGCGTGGAAAGTATGTATCCAAATGCCTTGCATTTGTTCTCCTAAAAGGTGTGCCACCCTTTCTTTCATTTCTTTGGCCGCCTTGTTGGTAAATGTAATGGCAAGTATATTCCATGGTTTTATATGATGGTAATTGATCAAATGAGCAATTCTGCATGTGATTACACGGGTCTTTCCCGAACCTGCACCGGCTAGAACCAACAAAGGTCCATCCTTGTGCAACACTGCTTTTTCCTGTTGCTCGTTCAATCCTTCAAGATAATTCATCAAAGAGCTCCTTTATATGTAGATAAAAGATATTATAGCATGGCAGACCGGTTTTAAAAAGCCGCAAAAAAGAAATGACAAGAAGAAAAGAAAAGCATAAAAAAAAGACAAAAAGTCAGAATAGATAAGAAGATAAAAAGTCTATAAAAAACAGACCCCGAAGGATCTGTTTTTTTATTAGCAATTATTAGCTGTTCTTGTCTCTGGCAAAATCAATTTTGAGAGTACGTCCACCGTATTCGTTTCCATTCAATGCTTCCATAGCTTTGCTAGCTTCTTCTGCTTCGTTGAATTCAATAAATCCAAAACCCTTTGAACGGCCGGAATATTTGTCGTTAACAACAATAGCATCTACTACATCGCCGTATTGTGAAAAAAGATTTCCCAATTCGTCGCTGGTTACAGAATACGCTAAATTACCTACGTATAACTTTTTACCCATATTCGCAATTAGTCCTTTCGTAATTTTTCAAATATCTTGGTAAATCAGGAAATACTCTAGTGGAAATATCTTCACAAACCATTTTCATTTTATCCAATGTAATCCGTTCATAAGTTCCCGCATTATTAAGATCTCACGATGCCAAGTAATTTGTATCTGGAGCTAATTATATCATATAATCATTGATTGTAAAGAACTTTTTTACTTTACAATATTTTTAACTCCTTATTCAGCGCTCATTATACCCGTTTTTTTTTATTTTATTCTGAATATTTTTTATGGATTTCAAGGTTTCAAAAAGTGTCACGATGTTCTCAGGAGGAACATCCTCTTGAATATTGTGAGTCGTAGCCGCAATATATCCTCCATTACGCCACAGGGTATTCACCACTCGAACCGCTTCCCCTTGAATTTGCTCTTTCGTTCCGAATGGTAGGATCTCCTGTGTGTCGATTCCACCGTGAAATACGATTTTTCCTCCGAAGCTTGTGCTTAATCTTTCGGCATCCATGTCTCTTGCTTTTGTTTGTATAGGATTGAGTATTTCTACCCCGCAATCGATTAAATCCTGTATGATCGGATAAACACTGCCGCAGGAGTGATGTAAAAAATAGGCATCGGTATATTTCTTAGTGTGATTGATCCGTTGTGCAAGATATGGTTTGATCAGATCTTTAAACATTTGCGGAGACATAAAAAGCCCGTTTTGTGTGGCAAAATCATCTCCTGAAGAGGTGTAGTGTATGTATTTACCGATTCTTTTGTAATACTTTTCAATGACAATCATCTGATAGTTCAGTATGATCTCGGAAAATTTCTTGATAAAATCTGTGTCCAGGGCCATTTTGGTCAAGTAATCTTCAAATCCGCACAACCAGCAACCCAGTTCAAAAACACCGTAAATCGGGTGTTCTCCGCATATTACATAGTCGGTGTTTTCATAAAGATCCGCAGCTTGCTTTTCAATTTCGTCCAATTCCTCTTCGTCTATACTATTAGGATCCGGGAAAGGATATTGATCCAGGTCGGATAAAGTGGCTCCTTTTAAAGGCGTGCTTGCATGTTCCCAATACTTTCCGGTAAACACCCGTTTAATGCCCCACTCATCGAAATATTCCACATCGGAAACTCTCCGATAAGAAGAATTTAACGGCCGGAGTATTTTACCTACGCTTCTTGTATCAATATCAAAGTATTGCAAAATACGCTCATCAATTCTTTTCGACTTGCCAAATTCCATATTTTGCGTAGGAACATCATATCCCAGGAATTCAGCAAGATTTTCCATGCTTCTACCCTCCATGCTTGACAAAGGATTGCCCCCTAAGTCTACCGTCAAGCATTCCGGATCTTCAAACAAAACCGTTTTTCGAAAATTTTCTCGTCTATTCATCAACATTCACCCGAACACTCCTTTTTATGGCATTAAAACCGTAATAAATGGTGATAACCTGAACAGGATACAAGATAGCACATTTGATAGCTCTTGTCACTACCAAAGCTTCAAAAGGTATTTGCCACAGAATATGCAACCATAATCCCACCAGAATAAAGTCTACAACAAGTACGTTCACCAACACACATGCCATGATGTTACTTAATTTCAAAGGCCGTTTGTATAAAAATAGCCCGTATATGAATGCATAAACGGCTGTGCTTAATGTAAATCCGGGAAAATAAGGGCCACCGGTGGGAAACGCAAGCATCCCCAAAAAATCAGCTACCGCCGCACACACTGCACCGATCACCGGTCCGAAAAGAACAGAGGTCAACGCAATGGGTAAAAACTCCATGCTAATTCGTACCGTCAACATTTGTACAGCCAGAAAGCGTGTAAATACCACCACTAACGCAATCAACAATGCCGTTAATGTCAGATTTCTAGCTTTGTTCTTGAAAAACGACTTTACTCCCCATATCGATTTACGTTCGATATTGAACTCATCTCGATCCATTGCTTTTCTTACATGATCTTGCATTAAAAAATCCTCCTTGCATGGCAAATTACCACATAAAGAAGATACTCTTGTTTACGTGGCAGCGGAATGCGGGAATGATACCGCAAACTTTAAAGTTTTTCGTCCAACTGGCAACTTCCCGTCCAATCGGCACTTAACGCATCATAACCTACTCTGCCATAAATATTTTTAACTCATTCTATAACAATCATACGCTTTTGTCTACATGCACATGATTATTTTTTGATATAATATGCTTATGAAACTATTTGTTGAAAATGAATTAAAAATATTAATTACGGAAGAATTATACCAAGATATCTTCCGGCAAGCTTTCCAACACGGAGCAAAAACAATGGTGCAAACCAACCATTACTTTGATACATCGGACTTTTATGTGACCGGTGAGAAAATGTCATTACGAATCCGAGAAAAAAACAACGAATATATGTTGACCTTAAAGGTCGGGAGGAAAAAGGCAGGTCAATTTCAAAGCTCCGATGAATACAACAAGGCATTAGAAAATGAACAAGCATTATCCGTGATACATGGTATGCAACCCATAGAGTCCTTATTGAACGATTTTCCATTAAAGAATGTTATACGCAAAGAGCGAGCACTGTTGTATAAGGGATATATGGTGACCAAACGAACATCCTATATGCCGGTAGAAGGCCTTAATCCGTTGGAATTGGATCAAAATGTCTACTTGGGCATGCAGGATTATGAGCTTGAATGGGAATACGACCAACAAGAGCAGTATAAAGCCATATTGGATTGGTTGAAGCAACAAAACATTCACACAACATCCTTGATGACCCGTTCGAAGTTCGGTCGATTTATGGAACGCTTGATTGCTTTGAAGGAACATTCATTGCCGTAGCTTTTTATAAAACAAGTTATCCACCGATAAAGAAGGAGGACAAACCCCCTTCTCATCGAATTCACACCTATTTATCCACTTTATCCACAGATTCGAGTACCGTTTCGGTGGATAACTCCTTCACCGAACAGAAAAACTTACTATTCGACAAATTCTTGCAACATCTCGAATATTTGTTGACTATAGTCATCGGTATCATGTAATATGCTCAACATTTGGTAAAATGCATTTGTTTCCTCTTTCGGCTCGACTGAACTTGTTCTGTCATAATTACGAAAAGCATCGTTTCGTTGTGTAATTTGGAATTCATCCTTGATCTGACCTAACTTTTCTGAATAAGCTGACAATAAATCGAAATCTTTGTAGATCAATTCATCATAAGGGGACATGAATGCACATTGAATACAGGAGTCCAAAATTCTTCGAAATTCCGTTATATCCGGCCATGCAGGCGGTTCATACATATAGTTGAACATAAAGAACATACGGGTTCCACCTTTGTATGTTCCGTCTTGAACTGAATAATCCACGTCTTCCACACCAAAGCAAGCCAAGTCATATGCTTTCTTATCGCTGAACAAATAATCAAACAATATGAGGGCTCTTTCCGGGTTTTTCGCATTGGCTGACACCACCATACTCACTGCGTTCTTGTAATCAATTTGGAATCGTTTATCTGTATGCAAGGGAAAGAATTGATAATCCTTTGTATTAGGCACTTTTAATACCGAATCAAACAGTGCAATTCCAACTCGATCATTTTGTTCGAAGTCTATTCTCTTGTCTAGTATTCCGTGCTTATCCCAATTTTCATAATATGCCATCATGTCATTTAATATTTCGGTATCTTCGAACCGGACAATCTTGTCATTTACAAAGTCATGAATATACCCTCCGAAAACATGCATATCCGGTAACAGATAACAATCATTGATGTTGGTAAATATGCGGAATAAGGATCGCCGGGCAAGTAAGTTTGTTGCGAACTTGTAGCCTTTTGCATCGATTTCATCCGACAAATAATACACATCATCCATTGTCTCTATTTTGTAATCATTTGGCACTAAGTTTTTTCTGACCATGACAATGGGCATGGATATGGACGGCTCTTTGAAGGATAGTCCGTATATCCCTTCATTTACATACATTAAATGCCGGTATATGTATTCATCGTTATATGCTTTATATAAAGAAGGTGCATATTTCTTCATTAAGTCACTGACTTCCATGATCAATCCCTGTGTTGCAAGATAAGGCATTGTGTATTGATAAAAGTTATTATTAAACAAGTTAAAATTGTCGCTGTAGACGACGTCACAATTTCCACTATTGAGCAAAGCAGGAATTCTTGTGGGCATAGCCATCACATCTTGAATGAACATCACGTTTATTGTTGTGTTGATATTTTCCAATGTCAGCTCATTGAGTTTTTCTACAACACCTTGCATTCTAGGTACATTGGAATAGCCAGGCATGGCAATGGTAATCTCCTCATAATGCAAATCTCCATACTTTTTAGGGATGTCCTCCTTCTCACCTGCCGTGGAATCCGGTATTTGATCCGTAACCTCAAAAGCAGTCGTGTGATTAATCGCTAAATTATCTTTGTTTTGCCCGGAACACCCGGTAAAAAAGAACACAAAACAAAGCAACATAACTAATACTTTTATCATAGGACATCTCCTTTGTTATAACCTGGTACACATACCTATTATACCAAACATTCCTGTATTAGAAGATGCATACTTTATTTTTAGCTTTTATGTTGCATAGTGCTATTTTAATAATTCTTGCTTGAGCGCATTTTGGAGAACAGAAGAAACGTTGATATGTCTTTTTCAATAGTATCCTATGCTATTGTTCTATACTAAACCGGAATTCTTACAACAGTTAAAATTCCGGTTTAGTTTGTGTGCTGCTATATATGCTTATCGTTGATCCAAAAGTTTTCTTGCTACATCAGGCATATTTGTGATGATGCCGTCTGCTTGGATGTTGATCAGTTGTTCCATGGCAGAAGGATCATCTATGGTCCATACATTGACGAATATGCCGCTTTTATGACTTTCTACCATTAATTCTTCGTTCATGGTAAAACCGTTGGGGTGCAATCCGGTTGCACCGAAAGTCTTCGCATATTCCCAAGGATGATACAATGCGCAACTGTACAAAGGAGCCGTGACCAGTTCGGGACAGATCCCCTTTATTTTCGCCAAACTGATGTGGTTGAAGGATGATATGATGATTTGATCAACCAAATCAAATTCCTTGATCAGTTCTACGGTTTTTTCTTCAATATCATCATCGGTATTGGGGCTGAATTTAATTTCAATGTTCAAAATCAGACCGGTTTCTTTCACAAAAGCCAATACTTCTTTTAACAAAGGAATTTTCACGTGATTGTATTGCCCGGCAAACTTGTATGAAAAATCAACCTTGAGCAATTCTTCATAGGTCATTTGGGAGACTTGTCCTTTACCGTCGGATGTCCTGTCTATGGTATGATCATGAATCACCACCAATTGACCGTCCTTCGTCAAATGGATATCCAGCTCCAGTCCGTCCGCACCCATTTCATGGGCTAAACGAAACGCTTCCATTGTATTCTCCGGTGCATAGTGCGATGCACCTCTGTGAGCAAACACTTTTGTCCTCATAAAAACCTCATCCTTTCCTTTTGATTACAACTCGGGTATGACGGCAATAACACCGTTGTTCATGGAGCGGTCGGCTTCAAATCCAATCAAATGTCCATACAGTGAATCTTCCAATGATGTGGTGGATATGGAGTGCTCTTCCCCGATCATATAATTTATGAAATCTTCAGTCAAGCGTGCATCTCCTCCGCCGTGTCCGTCTCCTTTGACATTCAGCTCAATTTCCTTCTCAGTATATTCCACATTCAAGTCCGGTTTTCTTAAAATTAAAGTTCCGTCGTTCATGTTTCCTTCGATCTCTCCTTTTGTACCGATAATATGGAGGGTTCTGCAAGGTTTTGCAGCGTTCCCGGTCAAAGTGTGGGTGGCAGTGACACTGTTTTTAAATCCCATGATGACTGTCTGATGATCCGCCACATTGTTGTCACAATGCCATACGCATCGACCGAAAGGATTGTCTTTTTTCAAGGACTCGATCTTCATTTCGCGGGTCAAAGCATCTCCGTGATGCTCGACGGATTCCCATGCATATGCTCCCCACAGATTCTTTTCAATATATTGGTTGTATGCCGAATAAGGGCATTCCCTCTCAATCTTACAATCCACAAGGCACTTTTTCCCGGATCCCTTCGGTGCATTCTCCGGTTTGAAATACATTAAAGAGCCGAAGCTTGCCACTTTAGAAGGAGCAACACCGCTCATAAACCAAGTGATCAAGTCCAGGTCATGACAGCACTTGGCCATGAGTATGGGGGATCCGCATATGTCCTTGTTTCTCCATCGGCCGCGTATGTAAGCAGTGGACATATGATGGTAGCTGACATTCTCCTCACTGTTAATGGTAAGAATCTCACCGATTTCTCCGCTTAACAACAGTTTTTTGACAGCTACATAAAAAGGTGCATATCTTAGCACATGGCAAACCATGACCTTACATTGGTTTTTATTGGCTGCCTCATACAATGTGTGTAAATCTTCCTCATTGGTGCAGACGGGCTTTTCCAGTAAAACATCCCATCCTCTTTCCAACAAAGGCAGTGTGGTTTGAATATGGTATTGATCCATGGTGCCGTTAATAACAGCATCCAATTCGATGTTGCTTTGTGCCATGGATTGGGCATCCTTGAAAACATTTTCCGCCGGAATATTGAATTCCTTAGCGGTTTGGTTTCTACGATAATCATTCGGATCTGCCACTGCCCAAATTCTTACTTTATCAGGATGTTTTACAGCGTATCTTGAATAGCAAAGGCCTCTGTGCCCTGCTCCTACTATTGCTATTTTTAAAGGTTTGTTACTCATTATTTCCTCTTTTTTTCATAAACTCCGGAATCTTTGCTATCGTGCTTTCGTTCATGGCGCGGTCGGCTTCAAAGCCGATCATGTGTCCGTACAATGAATCTTCCAAGGATGTGGTGGATATGGAGGGTTGCTCTCCGGACATCACACTGATAAAGTCGTCGGTCAAACGTGCATCTCCCCCGCCGTGTCCGTCTCCTTTGACATCGATATCAATGATCTTTTCCGTGTACTCTATTTTTAAATCAGGTTTTCTTAAAACCAATGTGCCGTCGCTCATATTTCCTTCAATCTCCCCTTTTGTTCCAATGATATGAACGGTCCTGGAAGGTTTTGAAGTCGCACCGGTCAATGTATGGGTGGCAGTGACACCGTTTTCAAATTCTATAATAACAGTTTGGTGATCCACCACATTGTTATCACAATGCCATACACATCGGCCGTAGGGATTGTCTTGTTTCAAAGATTCGATCTTTATTTCCTCGGTCAAGGCATCTCCATGATGCTCCACGGATTCCCATGCATAAGGTCCCCACAAGCCTTTTTCTATATAATTGTTGTATGCCGAATAAGGGCATTCCCTTTCGATTTTGCAATCCACAAGGCATCGCTTTCCGGATCCTTCCGGTGCCTTTTCCGGTTTGAAATGCATCAAAGAACCGAAGCTTGCAACCTTTGAAGGTGCCACTCCGCTCATAAACCAAGTGATCAAGTCCAGGTCGTGACAACATTTGGCCATGAGTATGGGAGATCCGCATATGTCTTTGTTTCTCCATCTGCCCCTTATGAAGGCAACGGCAATATGATGATAACTGACATTTTCTTCGGTATTGATGGTGAGAATGTCCCCGATTTCCCCGTCTAACAGCAGTTTCTTCACTGCAACATAAAAAGGTGCATATCTCAATACATGGCAAACCATGACCTTACATTGATTCTTGTTTGCCGCCTCGTATAATGTGTTTAAATCCTGCTCGTTGGTGCATATGGGCTTTTCCAACAAAACATCCCATCCTCTTTCCAGCAAAGGCAACGTGGTTTGGATATGATACTGATCCATAGTCCCGTTGATCACAGCATCTAATTCCACATTGCTTTTTGCCAAAGCATCCGCATCGGAAAAAACATTTTCCGACGGAATATTAAATTCCTTGGCTACCTGATTTCTTCGATAATCATTCGGGTCGGCTATGGCCCATATCTTTACCTTGTCAGAGTGCTTCGCTGCGTACCGGGTATATAAAATTCCTCTGTGCCCCGCACCTACCAATCCGATTTTCAAAGGTTTGTTACTCATTCTTTCCTCCCTTGTACAAATAATTATTTTTCTCTTTATTCATCTATTTCCAAACCGAAATAGTCCTTTGCATTGTTGTAGCATATGCCTTTCACAATTTTACCTAATGCCCCTTCATCATAAGGGTATTCACCCTTTTCCACCCATTCACCTAACATGTTACATAAAATCCTTCTGAAATACTCATGTCGTGCATAGGACAGAAAACTTCTCGAGTCGGTGAGCATCCCTAAAAAGTTGCTTAATAAGCCTACATTGGCAAGAGTTTTCATTTGATATTCCATGCCATCCTTTTGGTCGTTGTACCACCAAGCCGCTCCGTATTGGACTTTTCCGGGGATCCCTTCTCCGGGGAAATTGGCCGCCATGGTGGCAAACACATAGTTATCCTTGTTATTCAAGTTATAGATAATGGTTTTAGGTAATGAATCGGTAGAATCCAATTTGTCCAAAAATCTTGCCATGTTGTATGCCATGGATTCATCAGACAAAGAATCAAACCCCATATCCGGTCCGAATTTCGTGTAAATCCGCGTGTTCAGATTCCTTATGACGCCTAAATGCAACTGCATGGTCCATCCCCTTTGGGCATATAGCTTTCCGTAAAAGCACATCATGAACAATTTGTAAGCATCGGCTTCTTCCTTCGTGATCTCAGAACCGGACAAAGCCTTCTCAAACACATTCTTAGCAATGTTGAATGAAGTCTCGGTATAGGGGATATAGTCCATGGAACAATCGGCAATCCTGCATCCGGCTTCATGGAAGTAATCCACTCTCGATTCCAATGTTTCCAGAAAGTTATAAAACATTTGGATCTTTCTGGTTCTCATATTCTGTAGTTTTTCAAACCAAGGTAAAAAGGCCGGTTTTTCAATCAAGATACCGAATTCCGGTCGGAAGGTGGGGTACACCTTTGTTTCAAAATCGCCTTCTTCTTTGAGCTTTTTATGATACTGAAGGTCGTCCACCGGATCATCCGTGGTACATACAAGTTTCACATTGGATCTTTTAATCAGACCTCGAGCGGTAAATCCATCCGACTGCAATATTTGGTTGGCTTTTTGCCAAATAGCGTCGGCGTTTTGGGGATTTAAGATCAAATCGATTCCGAAATATCGTTTCAACTCCATGTGAGTCCAGTGGTACAAAGGGTTTCCGATCATTTTTGGTACAGTATGAGCCCAAGCCATAAATTTATCGTAATCATCCCCGTCCCCGGTGACGTACTTTTCTGCAACACCGTTGCTCCGTAACAATCTCCATTTGTAGTGATCTCCGTACAACCAAGCTTCAGTGAGATTTTTAAACCGCTTATCGGTATAAATCTCCATAGGGCTTAAATGACAGTGGTAATCATATATTGGCATGTCTTTAGCATACTTGTTGTACAAAAGCTTTCCCACATCATTATTGATTAAAAAATCTTCGTCTAAAAATTTTTTCATATATATCTCCGTATTCATTCGTTCTTAAATCAATTGATCAAGGGAAATTTCAATTCCCCCTTGCTGTTTACTTTCAATACCTGCGATAATGATCTTCATTAATTCTTCGGTTTGCTCATATGGAAAAGGCCTTATACCGGTTCTTAAATATTGGGTAAAGGCTTCCAATTGCTTTTTAAAAGAATAATAGGTGTCATTTGACCTAACATGCACGGAGGAAACCGTCCCTGCTATGAACAAGTCTCCGAAGGCACCGTATAAATCCGTGATTTGGGGAATTTGTACCGTCACACCGGTTTTGTGATTGACAGTCACCAAGTTATCGCTTCCTGTCCCGGTATTGCGTACCGAAATAAATCCCGGTCCTAAAATTGGATATACCGCTTCCATGGCATGGATTCCGTACCGTTCCCATGTCTTTGCCATGGGCTTTACAATCAATCGTAATGCACCTAAATCCGCAGTGGAAATCCTGTAGGGCATATATTCCTTCGTATATCGCATGCAACTCGAGGACATAATGGGTTTGCCTTCTTTGACCCATTGATTGAAAATCTTCAAGTCCTTCCTGTTATCCGTCAAAGGTTTATCCACAAACACCGGTATGCCGGCTTCCACAAAAGGCCTGCACCGTTCCACATGCTCATATCCGATGTCCGTGGTAATGCACACTGCATCCACTTCCCCTAACACCTCCTCCGGATGCTTCACCACATGGGGAATCAATGCGGCTTTTGCCACCGACACAGCATTTTGGGGGTCATCCGTCCAAATATGGGTTACTTTGCAACCAGGTATACCGAAATGACTCTCCGGTTGTAACCCTAAGTATTGAGGTATCACAGGGAAAGGGCACTTTTTCATTTCTTCCTTGTCATAACCGTTAAAGATGGCCGACCAAGAATAAGGATGGCCGTTACCCTCCACCATGCCTAACATGGCAATGGATATATTTTCTTTGTTTACAAGGGGTTTATTCATTTTATCACACCTTTTATTCTCCGAGCCTTATGTTCTTCCCGGTACGGGAGGACTCATAAAAGGCCAGTATGGCTTCAATGGTTCTTCTTGCTTCATAGCCGTCCACCACAGGTTTTCTGCCGGTATTCAACGCATCCACCATATCAGCGAACTGTCTTTGGTGGGATGCAGAGGATATATCCATAGGACGAGCTGACCCGGTTCTTGTAATATCATTCCCCGCTTTAAAATTCACTCCGGTGTCTTCCTTGCATTCCCACAAAACAATATGATCGTCTTTGATACGAATGCTTCCGTTTTGCGTGTAGATATCCAGAACAGCTTCAATTCCGGGGTATGCGATGGTAGTGCCTTCTATGTATCCTAAAGCTCCGTTTTTAAACTTTAATGTGGCAACTGCTATATCCTCGGTTTCCATCCGCTCATGACCTAATGTTGCACACCTCCCATGTATTTCCTCTATGGGGCCGATCAGATGAAGCAACAAATCGATATAATGAATGGATTGGTTCATCAATGCACCCCCGCCGTCATACTTCCAAGTGCCTCTCCAGCCGCCCTGGTCGTAATAGTTTTGATCTCTCCACCATTTGACATTGCAAGACCCGAATAAAAGTTTTTTCATCTTTCCGGAATCCAATGCTTCTTTGACGAGCATGACATCCTCGTCAAAACGATGCTGCACGATGGGACACAATACAACGCCGTTTTTTTCACAAGCTTGTATGATTCCGTCTATTTTCTCCAAAGTAACGTCCAAGGGTTTTTCGATGATCAAGTGCTTTCCGGCATTGGCCGCGGCAATCCCCACTTGAGAATGCAAAGAGCTCGGTGTGCAAACCGACACAATGTCAATTTGATCCGATTCAAACATTTTATTGTAGTCGCTGAAATAATCACAACCGTACACATCGGCCAAGGCTTTGGCTCTGCTCTCATCGATGTCCGAAATTGCGGCAACACGAAGTCCAGGGGTTTCGTTTGCCACGCTAGCGTGGAGCTTGCTGATATTACCGGCTCCTACAATCCCCAAATTATATGTTCTGTTTCCCATAAAGACACCTCCGGTTTATGGATCCCCTATTATATGTTAGTTTACATTTATTATATCACCGATTCCCCAACGGTAAATCGGTGTTCTATTCATATATTTGCTTGTTCATGTATTTGTTCCACACAGATTCAAACCATGTATCCCTGTCCGGAACAGGTCGAACCTTTTCGTATGACACATCGCAATCGGATTTCGTGACATCATATGAAACACACTGCACCTGATCTTTGAACAAACCCTGATCCGGTTTCATATTCTCAATCACAGCATTCACATCATCGGAAAATTCATTTAAAACCAAGTAGGATCCGCGGCTTCCCCCTCCGGATCGGATATAGTTTAAAATAGCGCTTAAATAGACATAAGCGGTGACCATTATATCTTTGTTCCTCAAAGCTGCTCCTAGTTCCGTAGAGTCCTTGATCCGGGTGATTTCGGCAAACCTTAAAATCCGATCCTTTAACCACCTTAACCCTTCTTCTATTTCCCCCGCATTTCGAATATGTCCTCCTGTTTTGGACATGATTCGTCTTACCAGCTCTTTCTCCTCAGCCACATTGGACACATCCGTCTTTGAGGAAAGTAAACTGCCTGCCGTCCTGACAATCCGCCGGATTTGTTTCCCGCCCAAATCCAAAAAGCGGTGATTTTCCAAAGGTTCCTGATTATATTTCACCGCAATATATTCTGCTGCACGCATGGAAGATACTTGAGTATTATTCAATGCAGAGCCTCCGGGGCGGTATATGCCGAAGGTTCCGGCACATTCACCCACCGGGAAGAAATGTTTCACATTGCTTTCCCAACGATTGTTTGCAAACAGTCCCCCGTTATTGTGTTGCGCGCAAACAGATATTTCAAGAAGATCCTTTTTTAAATCGATTCCGTGATGAAGATACAACTCATAAGCCGGTTTGTTCATTTTTATCAAACGTTCCACCGGTATTCCGAATAAAATCCGGCAGTTTTCCATATAGGTATAGGCTTCTTCCCTTAACAAAGAAAAATCGAATGTTTCATCCTTCAATGAACAGGCCGGGTTCTTGGTGTAATCCAAAAACACTCTTCGCCCTTTGTTATAGATCTCGTTATATACCAAAAGGTCAACGAAAGAAGATTGTTGACCTTTTATTTTCCTCGGGTCAAAAGGCCATTGATAGCCTTTTAAGAATACAGCGGTTAATAAAGCTCCCGGAGAATCAAAATAGGGAGTCAAAAATTCCTCTGGATTATTTCCGTTTTGATCCGTGGAAATGTACCGCGGAATGACTTGTTGATAACTTCCGGATAAATTCCAGCGGAATTTTATGGATGCAATGCCGTATTGGGACTCGATGACATTCATTCCCTTTACACCGGCTTCAAATGCAATTCCATTGGAGCCTGTCTGACTTTTCGGATAAACAGAATCTTTATACATCCCGGCCGGCCCTCCGGTTGCAAATATGACATTGGTGCAGTTAAACAAAACCAAACGATCGGAAATACCACCTGTCGCCTTTTGATCCAATCCTACCAAACCGATGCATTCTTTTTCTTGTTCACCCTTCGTGATGATCCCGATGATCAAAATACCGTCTAATATGGGAATGTTCTTGGAACGGACGGATCTCTCAAGTGCCTCGGTCATATACTTCGATGTCAAAGGTCCGGCAGAAATAGCCCGGGCTTTAGGGTCATGGTCGGTTTTGTAGCCTACATATTCACCGAATTCATTGTGTGAGAAAGGAACCCCCAAATCAATGAGCTTGGCAAAGCCTCTGAAGGAAGAAGCCGCTTCGGTCAAAGCGATGTCTCCGTGCATACTGCCGCCGTCCATCAAATCTTTAGCCATTTCCAAGGGCGAATCCGGGACGTCTCCTCCGGTGGAAAGCTTGTAGTAGGTTTGCTTGTCCGATCCGGTGTTCCGAGATGTTCCCATATTCATTCCTTCGGTCACCAAAGCAATGTCCGTAACCCCCTTGTTAAACAGACAATCGGCGGCGTTTAACCCCGCCGCTCCGGATCCTACAATCACGGTATTCAATTGTCTGACTTTAAACACATTAGGACCAACAATCACACTATCGGTCTTCATGACAAAACTCCCTTTGTTCTATAATCGTCGGATATGAAAGCCGCCGTCCACATTGATCACTTGTCCGGTGACAAATCCAAATTTACCGGAAGTGATGGCTATTACCGCATCCGCAATATCTTGCGGTTTTCCCCATCTTTTGATGGGTGTGACACCTTCTGCAATCATTTTATCGTATTTTTCCTTGACCTTGGAGGTCATCTCCGTGTCAATGATCCCCGGACGGATTTCGTACACATTGATTCCGTATTCGGCCAATCTGTCCGCAAAAAGCAATGTCACCATGGACAAACCGGCTTTGGAAATACAGTATTCTCCGCGATTAACCGATGTTGTATAGGCGGACATGGAAGAAATATTAATCAATCGTGGCGTATACTCCGGCAACTTCCCCAAGGATCGGATCATGGCATTAGAGCATAGCTGCGACATGAAAAACGCCGCTTTCAAATTGACATCCATCACCGCATCATAACTTTCTTCAGTGGTTTCCAATATATCCAACCTTGAAGGCGGTGCAATACCTGCGTTGTTCACCAAAAGATCCACCCTGCCGAATTGATCCAATGTTTCGTTCAATAACCTTTCCCGCATCACAGGATCGGCCACACTGCCTTGCACGTATAAAAATCCGTTTTGATATTGTCTGATATGATCGAGTTGTTCACGTATTTTTTCCTCCGGGCTGTTACCGATTCCGGCGACAGCGTAACCTTCCTTGGCAAGGTTTGAAGCGATAGTGTTTCCGATTCCTCTCGAGCATCCCGTCACAATAGCTGTTTTTCTCATTTTACATCCCTCTTGTATATGGGCACATACACCTCTTTGTCCTTCACGACACATCCGGTTACCGTATCCGCCCTCATTAATTCAGTACACTTGCTGCAAGCGATGCAGCATTTTTTCCGTTGCATACCACCTTGGTACAGTAAATCATTAGCCATATCCGGATACGCAAAGGACTGCCTTCCGAAGCCGATAAAATCAGCCAAACGTTTTTCCAAAATCCCCGCACCTACATATTGAGCCATTTCTCTCAACCATGAATAACCCGTTGAAACAAAAGCCATGTTCTTTGTCTGACTCTTTAAAGTTCCGATTCCTTGTATCAATCGTTCCACCCCTTTGATGGGATGCTCCGGCGGTATATACCCTCCTCCGTCATAAGGACGATTGACATGAGGATTGAAATAGGGTGTTCCCATGGTGATGTTGACAAGTCGTACCCCTTTGTCTTCGAGAATATTTAAAAGCTTCACCGGCTCACTGAAATCCGGCACCAGAGGATCCTCTTTTGACACACCAAATCCGTAAGGGTATTCGATTCCGTCATAGCCGTTCAAGCGACATGTCACCAAAAAGTCTTTTCCGGTTGCATCTTTTACTTTGTCAATCACATTCAATAGAAATCTTGTTCTTCCTTCAAAGTCTCCCCCATATTTTCCCGGTCTGGTGTGGGCCGCTAACAAACCGGAGATCAGATAACGATGGCAGGACTTGATATCTACGCCGTCGTAACCTGCTTTTTCAGCCAAAACGGCGGCCTTGACAAATTCCTCCTCCAAACGCTCTAACTCGTCGTCCGTGATGATCCTGACCGAGTCGTCCAGTCCGTATTTTTCATCCAAAACCGGTACTCTGCAAGCCAAAACCGGCTCCGGCTTGTCATCAGGGCGGGAAAAACGACCCGAGTGTGTCAATTGCATAATGACTACAGGCTTGTGGTTAAAAGCCTTTTGTGCATTCTCACACATTTGGTCCATCAATTTTTCATAAGCACCTAAGTTGTCACTGTTGATCAAAAATTGTCTGGGATTTGCCTTTCCTTCATGAACCACAGCAACCGCTTCCATCCAAATCAACCCTGCACCGCCTTTAGAATAGCGGTCAAACCTTCTTATCGACAATTCCGAAGGAGTTCCGTCCGGCAAGGCGTCACATCCTTCCATCGGGTTCAATGCGATAGAGTTCGGCGCTGTTTTATCGCCTAAAATCACTTTGGTTTTGAAAATCTCTAAATTTTCCGACACAGGAATATTGGCACCCAATTTCTCGATGTCTTCTTTAAATTCATCAAAATTTTTAAATTTGAAAACCTCTCTTTTCACATCCATATCCTTTCTTTTATTTATTCTCTATTCTATTCGAGCCTAAACAATATTCAACTTAGCCATTTTTGCAAACACACTCAATTCCGACCTGACATCGCCATACACCATGATGTAATGACAACCTAAAGCCTTTTCAACGTGTTTCTCCAATCCATCCACATGAATTTGCAATCTAGTCCTGCAAGTTTTGATGTCCGGTTGCGACTCGGCAATACCGGTGAAAAATTGGATATGTTCCATATTGTCTCCAATTCTCATCAAAGTAACAGTTTTTTGAACCGGAACAGTCACTTGAGTGCTGACCCCGGTGCCGGACTCGTGATGAGAACGTAACTTATACTCATATGGCTCTTCTCCCCTAATCGGAGATGAACAGTGAGCCAAAACCAATTTATCTTTTTCCAGTACAATGGGGTTTGCCATCCAAGGATTCTTACCTGTTAACCGTTTCATAATCATCAAGGACACCGCAGAATCCAAGTCACCCTCACAGGCACCACACACCTCGCCGGAGCTGTTTAAAGATGATAACGCCAAGCATGCAGTGGTATCAATTTTACCAATCAATTCAAAGCATTTGGCACAAAAGCAATCTGCGTTATACTCCTGCATAAGGTCAGTGACAGCCGTTTGTAGTTTGGCCGCTTTGAAAACGGCTTCCTTGTCAGGCTCTAAGATACATTCCGCTCCATCCGACCATTGTTCGGCAATCTTTTGAGCCACATCCGCATCCACATTATGATACCGCTCCTCAAGCTGATCCAATGTAATGGTCTTCGTGCGGATTCCGAACTTCTCCTCAATTTTTTTACCGCTTCGCACACTGCTGATCACCCATGGCTCCGGTTCCCCGGCGCAAAGAATGGTTGCTTCATGCAATGAAGCCAAAACCGCATTGGCTTTCAAAATAGTATTCACCTGCTCTTTTGTATAGGCTAATTCCGTTTGCACGCCCATCCTTTTCAACACTGCATAAGCATCCGCCAATGCAGGAGGAGCATTATTCTCCACCATCTTTTCACGAATGTCATCATTGAAAAAACCTTTGAAATATCCTTGGGCGATCACAACGAAACGAGCGGCTTTACCGATTTTCAGCATCCAAGGCTGAACACCTCCGCTCATGGGAATCAAAACCGTACCTTTCCCTTTGGCATTTGGTAAAAACTGCTCCAACCCTTCTTCATCTTTAACCATGGTTACTCTGGTTTTGGGGTCAAACAGTTTTATACTTTCTTGGTATGCTTTCTTTATTTCATCCTCTCTCCAATAACGGGAGGAAAACAAAAAGCAGATCACTCCCGGTTCCTTAATATATTCAACCATAAATCAATCACGTTCTATCCTTTCTAAAAGTTTCATCATGTTGCCGCCCATGATTTTTTTCTTGTCCTCGATGGAGATATCGGCATAGGCAATCCATGCCAGCTGTGGAGCGGGATCCCTCATGGGTGTATCCGTACCGAACAGCACCCTGTCCGCTCCCACCTTTTCCACCATGTATTCAATGATACCTCGGGTCAAGGAGGTGTATGTAATCTCCAAATAGGTATTGTCATACGTTTTGACAATCTCGATCAAGTTATCGGCATTTTGATAATTGCTTGCACTATGCGCCAGCAAGACGCTGATATTCGGGTATCGCTTACACAGCTCCGGTATTTTCAAATGGATGCCGGATACACCGGTATGAAGCAACAACAGCAAATTTCTCCGGTTCGCATACTCAAACCACTCTTTGTACCGCTCGCCTAATATGTCATAACCGTGCTTTGGGTAATAGGGTTTTACTCCTACAAACCCTTTGTCTTTTTCATGGAACCTCGGAATAACCGTATTCAATTCCTCCGCATAATTAGGATTGCAGGATGCATAGCTTAAAAAGCGACCCGGAAAATCCTTCATGGCTTTTTGGCATGTGATGTTGCCGTTTGTTCCGCTTGTGGATATTCCTTCCCAAGGAACGGTGACGGTACAATCAATCCCTAAGTCATCCATGGATTTCACCATGGATTTAGCATCGGAGTTTTTCATGATTAAATCACTGACCGAATAATGGCCGTCCGCTGACATATGGGCATGGGCGTCGATGATGGGAAATCCGGTCAAAGGCTTACCTTGATCCATCAAAGTTGCCAATTCATCAAAGTCAGGTTCCCCAGGATACAAATCCAATGTGCTTTTATCGATGTGAAGCAATCGACATGCATTGTCACATGCCACCGCATCCTTTTCTTCTTCAGATATGCGGGCATATTCCACCATAGCCTTCAAGCCTCCCAACATTTTGAAGGGATAATTACATCCGAACAACGCACGATGGATACCGAAATATTGTTTTGTAACCTCCAATATGTCATTGGCCTGGTTGGAAGATATCTCAAAATACAGGTTAGGGTAACGTCCTAATAAAGAAAACAAGAAACGATTACTTCCCCAAGAAGTGTCGGTGAGAATAACATTGATATTCCGATATGTATCTAAAAAACGCTCCAACTCTTCCCATCCTACTTCTGATGCCGAAACAAGAAGAGGAAGATTTTTTTCTCCCATCCAACGGCATAACTTTTCCATAGCACCGGGTGTAAACGGATGTTTCATCTTTTTAGGCGCTATATGGATTGCTTTGACACAGTCTAAATCCAATGTACCGTAATAATCCGGTTCATCCCACTCATACTCCACAGAAGGGATCAGTGTGGCGGCCGAATACAGCCTTTTGTATTGTGCAGCGGTTTTCATGCCTTGTTTGTTGCCTTGGAATATGTTGTACTCCGGTCCTTCATTTTGAACAAATAATCCGCCGTGAACACGGTAATGAGCCATATCCGAAACCAGTGTGTCCGGATCTACCGGAAACCTTTCATCCCAAGATGATTTTCTTCCTAACGAGGTATGGATGTCAAAATATTTTCTTTGCATAAAAAGATTCTCCTTCTAAAATTCAAGCCTTTCTTACAAAAGAACGGCATGTAAAGAAGCCCTCATATTTTGAGGGCTGTTTCCTATCGAATAAATATCTCTTTCAATGCTTTAGCGTCTTCATAAAATTGTTCTTCGGTGTCGTTTTTCACAAATTCAATCATGGCATATCGATCACCCGGTACCGTGGCAATTTTGTCGGCCAGGCGGATCCATCCGTCCACACCGTCTTGTAAAGCCATCCTTTCTCTGTTCACCCAGTGATACACATGGATGTTGGATAAGTACGGTTCAATTCGATCCAGCATGTTCATCTGCTCTTCTTCTGTGGTTCCAATGGGGGGTTGCCAATAGGAAAGTATGTTTTTTTCCAGGCGTCGATCCATAAGATCCATAGCTGAATCAATGGTGTCGGTCAGTGTGTTGGCATGAAATTCATAAGCAATGTCAATTCCGTATTCGGCTGCAGCTTTTGCAATACGACCGGTTTCCATCAAGAGATTTTCTCTTGTGGAATCATCTGCCTTGGCACTGGCCAAATCTCCCGCCCAAACCCTGATCACCTTGGCTTCCAACGTTACAGCGCTTTCTAATACCTTATCAAATGTCAAGTTGTATTTTTCTTCGCATCCCACTCTATAATAGGAGCCGTATGCACCAATCTCCAATCCGGCATCCTTTGTCATCTTCTTAACGTCAAGGGCTACTTGTCGGTCTCCATGGGGAACATGAACATCCCCTCCCCACTCAATGGCGTCCAATCCGGCTTTTTTGACCATTTCAACAATTTTCTCCGGTGAAAACTTTCGAAAGCTTACCGATACCAAACCTGTCTTGATCATGACACAACCTCCGTTTTCTATATTACTCGTCTTGCTCCCAATTATGATACACTTCCTGGACATCGTCCAGTTCTTCCAAACCGTCCACCAGCTTTTCCATACTGGCTACATGGTTTTCGTTTTCCAGCTTAACGTAATTTTGAGGAATCATGTCGAGTTCAGCCGATGCAAACTCATACCCGTCCTTCTCCAAGGCCTCTCTAACCGAAGAGAAATCCGCAGGATCGGTAATGATCTCGTAATAGTCATCTTCGGAAGTAAAGTCCTCGGCACCGGCTTCTATAGCCTGCATCATCAGTTCTTCTTCATCAATGTCATCCTTTTTTTCAATGACAATGACGCCTTTTTTATCAAACATAAAGGACACACAATTTGTGGTTCCTAAGTTTCCGTTGTGTTTGTCAAACAAATGACGTACATCACCGGCTGTTCTGTTACGGTTATCTGTCATGGAGTTTACGATAACGGCAACACCGCCGGGACCATAACCTTCGTACACCACTTCTTCATAATTTGTAGAATCAGCATCACCTGCTGCCTTTTTAATACTTCTTGTAATGTTATCGTTGGGCATATTAGCCGCTTTAGCTTTAGCGATAATATCCTTCAAACGCGAATTGCCCTCCGGGTCGGGCCCTCCTGCTTTTACAGCCACCAGTATCTCCCTGCCCAGCTTTGTGAAAATCTTACCTTTTTGAGCATCGGATTTTCCTTTCTTGTGTTTGATATTAGCCCATTTTGAATGTCCGGACATATAAATATACCACCTTTAAAATTAATTCTATTATTTTTCAAGAGCTACAGCTCTGTATTGTGCAGGTCCTTTTGTTACCAAAACACTGCCGCCGGTAAAATCTTTGATTTGTCCAATCACCGAATCCATTTGTTTTTCAGGCAATATTAAAACCATTTCCACATCGGATCCAAAACGAATATCCTCTTTGATGAGCTGACTGACGTTGACATAGTTCTCGATTTTACCGTAATGGCTGTAATCCAATGTGAATTTTACCGGTATGTGAGGAGTCATTTTGACGATACCTGCAGTTTCAATCACCTTGAAGGCACTTTTCCCGTATGCACGAACAAGACCCTTGGCACCTAAAAGGATTCCACCGAAATATCGGATCACCACAATGCAAACGTTGTCAATTCCGTTCTTCTTGATGGCTTCCATAGTGGGTAAACCGGCGGTTCCACCGGGTTCTCCGTCATCGCTGTATTTTTGTAGAAAAGTCGGGTGATCGGTACTGTATGCATAAACATGATGCCCGGCATCAGGATATCGGCTCTTAACCGAATCCATAAATTGCGTCACCTCATCAATGTTTTGTGTATGTGCTACAGTCGCTATAAAGCGGGACTTTCTCTCGATCAACTCA
Source organism: uncultured Clostridia bacterium (assembly GCA_937894465.1). GTDB lineage: Bacteria > Bacillota > Clostridia > JAAYHZ01 > JAAYHZ01 > JAAYHZ01. Next base: position 257 of record CALCRE010000213.1, on the reverse strand, counting down.
AAAGAGTCCTCTTTACCTACCGTCAAGTATTCTTTCAACATGGCTAAACCTCAAAGGTATTATATCATACAGGTGCAAGGTTGCAAACAGTTTTTAGATACCTGGAGAGCCCTTTCTTATTTGAAAAATTAAATGCAACTCATGTGTTGCGTTTACTACTTCTCTGTTGCACTTACTATTTCCTGACTCCTTAAAACATTAGAATGACCCATACCCGATTTGCCAGACACACATGAGTTTAGTATAATTATGATCAT
>CALCRE010000212.1 GCA_937894465.1 uncultured Clostridia bacterium | reverse complement strand
TTCCAATTTTCTTCAAAGGTTTAAAGGACGGAATCTCAACATTTTTATCCGTTGTATGGAGAAATACCAAGCTGTCAAATTGCTCGTTCACCGGGATGTTGACCGATGCCGGTATGACCTGTTTGGAAGATCCGGAGGATGTGACGCTTTGGGGCTTGCTCAAATCAAATGCTACGTTTCTTATAATTTGGTTACATAGTGCATCTATTGACGAAATCAACTCTTTTGGTATGCAAGCGGCAGGCTGAGGATACGGTAATCTTAAAGGAACGGATTTTTTCGTCTTGTACATGGTGGGATAAGTTGACCCATGGATTTTCGAGCGCAATTTCGGGATCATGTCTACAAGAATTTTATCGTAAATCAAACGTGCATCACTTTGGTAAGTGTCGTTCCACATCATATTGGCGGAATATAACACATCGTAGATTTTCCCCATATATCCCAATGTATACTCATCGAACCGACACCATGTGGACACCTGAGCGCCGATCATTCCGTCCTTTAGAATACGGGATTCGTATCTTGGATAATGACTTGAGTACATGTTACCCATAATCACTTTGAAACCGTGATTCAACAAACGATCTTCCAAATCCTTATCAAAGTGGAAATACCATATGAAATCCAGCATGACAATGTCCTTTGGAATTTTATCGATGGCGGGAGGGGTCTTGTAGCGGGTCACATCATGGAGCATATCTCCCCACATCATCATTTTCAAGTTTTTATCCGCCAAATACTTGTGCATACGATTAATGTGTTTTGCCAGCAAGTCTGCAGGATCTTTATCCTTGCAAACCGGGCAGATACCGATTTGGTACACCTCGTCATGACCCATATGAACGTATTCCACAGGCTTGACCACTTCCACAATCTCATCAATGATGTCATAAATGATTTCATAACTTTTTTCTTGAGCGGCACAATAGCTGTGTGCATAGAATTCGCTGGGAGGTATGTCTTCTTTGTTCAAATCATATTTAGTTTTTGCTTTGGTTTCCTCGGCAATTTCTGCGATTTCGGGGTATGCAACGGTGATGTATTGTACATGACTCAATGACTGCACTTCCGGAATCACTTCCAAACCGTAGGAGCGGGCATAGGCAACAATGTCGGTAACCTCACTTTTTTCCAGCACCGAGCCGCCTGCTACCATGCTGCCATGAGGGAAGGCCGGCCATTCACCTTTTTTCGCTTTTTGGTTTCCTTCCATCCACATTTCCGTTATTTTAGGATGTCGATCAAAGCGCATTCCTCCTGCAAACTCAAGGAATATGGTATTGTAGCCCATAGGAGCCAGAACATATTTAATGAAACGTTTAAAAAAAGGTATTTCTTCTCTTGCTGGAAGACCTGTATGAAATCCTCTGAATTGCATACGGGGGAAGTCATTGATTCTACATACCGGGATAAATCCATTTTCCAGGAAAGATAAAACAGTTTCCACTCCATAAATCAATCCGTTTTTATCTGCACCGGTCAAATAGACCGTAAGCTTGTCCGCATGTAATATATATCCTTCTTTTTGCGGCTTTACTTTGGCCGGACAATCCTTTTCATATTCTGTACATAGGCCTAATACAATAGCGTTTTCCTGTGAATTAACTTGATTAAAGTATTTTACGGCAATATCCTTGCTTGTTGATTCTGCTATTTTACCTTTTAACAGCTCCGCTACAAAAAGGGTGTCTTCCGAGGGGTTGTCCGGTAACAAGATTTGTTGCAACTGCTCCATCGTTAACGCAACAAGATTTTCTGTTTCCATATGACGGGGAATGGGGTAAATCACCGGACAATCAAATACACCGGCTATAATGTCCAAAGATCCGATGATAATATTCTTAAAACAAGAGGTTAATCGAATAACGATTTTATCAGCCGTTTCACCTACCGGAATGGCAAGGCGACTTTGTTCGAGTGCTTGTCCGGTGGCGGCATCCATTCGGCCGGTAAAAGATAAGGTCTTTTCGCCGGTGCTAGTCAACACTTCCACGGCACCGATTCCGGAACTTGGCTCCTGATTTATGATAATACGGTCTATAAAGCAGGCTTTGTTCAGCTCTATCACAATATCCACACCTACATCCAAAAGGGTTGTCCATTTCCATCCGACTTTTTGATTGTTAAAAAGATTGCCGGATTGTATGCCTATTTCCCCGGTGTTAATATCCGGTAATAAATCCGGTTCCGCCGGGATTTGCGTTCCGCGTTTATGGTACGAGTATACACCTGATAATGTCGAGTCTTGCTTAGCAAGCGAACCAATGTACATGTTCGTTCCCTCCTTATGGGATATGATTTATACCATTTTACCATAGTTTACCGGTCGCCGCCTCAATATTTAATAAAGATTTAAAAAGAAAGGCAGAAGGAAAAAGGAGGGCATGGAATTTCTTATCTGCCTTTTATGTATTAAGCGCTCTATACACACTTCTCCACAAAAAAAATGAGTACATTTTTCTGTAGTGATCTTAAATAACTAATCTTTCATTCTTAAGAAATCCAGCTTTTTCACAGCACTCACAGCAGCAGCTACCATTAAGGCATCTCCTAATAAAATCAAAATAGCGGCAATCAACGCCAATTTTGCAGAATCTACATCATCATACCAACAAGACATGAATATTCACCTCCAAAAAAGAAACTTCATTTTAAAATTATACTTACATTTCATAATATGCAGCGTCCCGGAAGAAGGTTAACAAAAGAGAATATCTCATATCGGGAAAGGATATGGTATAATAATTCCATATTCGCATTATTTGAGGTGGAAAATATGATACGATATGATACCAAAAAGGTCATGATCGCCAACCCCGAAGTTTTGCTCAAGGATTTTTCAGGATTCTTTTTTCTGAAAAAGGACAGCGATGAAGTGTATGCACTTGTTACATTAGAAAGTAAAACCGTGAGGATCAAAGCGTCTTGTACATATACAGCCGGTTCCGGGCCGGAAACACATGGATTTATTTTTCTTTTCCGTCCGGTAGGTGAAACAAATCTCTCCTATTCTCTGAATATCAAAACCGATTCATCTGACAAGAAGGTTACCTTAGCACAAGAAAGAGGTTTCCCCACAAAGCCTGTAGAGCGTTATGAAGTGAAAATAACCGACACGGAAAATCGATTCGATGTGGAATTGTCCATTCCTCTTGAAGAAATCGGGCTGTCAAATGGTTTAAAACCCGGAGAATATATTGAGCTCAATATTTTAAAATACCGAGGAGCAGATCAACCGTATTTCACTTCTAGTTTTCCCGTTCGCACATCCTTTTACAATGATATTGCCACGGATCAAAAAGGAGGTTGTGTGACCAAGAAGCATTTTTATGTGGACGCCGATGTTATAAAAGAAGGACGATTCCATCGGATCTATTTGAACTATATTGAAAATGCTCAATACAAAGCTGATGAAAATGACCGGATTAATGATCTTTCAGTGGAGTTTGATACTATTGGCTTTGCGAATAAAAAACTTGCTTTGAAGGGGCAACCCGGTTTTTTGAAGAACGATTGGAAGCTTTTCTGGAAAACACCGGGTGAAGATATGATTCCGGTGGAGATTGAAAAGTATATTTCTTGTGCCGGTTGTATTACCATGGAGTTTTCACACCCTGAACCGATTGCAAAAGTTGCATACGAGCTTCATTTGGTATCAAGCGCTAACAAGGTGATGGTCCTATCCTTTGACAAAGATGATTTGTACAAAGCAGGAAAACAAACGTTACCACGTTTATCCAATTACAATCATAACAACGAGAAAATGAAAATCACCAAAAGGGAGATTTCTTCGGAAGCGAAAAAGCTTGCCGAACTCATTCCGGATCGGGTGGGAATATATTGGGTGGGTTCTCCTTCGAATCCCCACTTGTGGCCGTATCAGTTATATGATTGGAATCATGAGAAACCGAATGAAATCATATTGAAAAAAGACGGATCCATCTGGCCGGATCAAAAGGTTTTTGAAGATAAAAAGCACATTATGAAAAATGATTCGGGTCAAGATGTGGTATATCCTTTTTATGAGGATCAAGACCAAAAGCAATATTTCCTATCCATGCATGCTTTGTTCTTACAAAGAGCTTATGTGTTGTCGGAATTGCCCGGTATGGCAAAGAGGGATCCTTTAGGTGCGGCTTATGTCCTGTTAAACTTATGTGAAGCATATAAAAAGTATGTTCCGGTATATGATACATATTGGAGAGGGTACCCCGTGGATAAAAAATTAGGTCCTCCGTATCCCTATTGGGGCGGAGTTTGGTCCTGGTGGTTTTATACGGATCTTACTGTGTTGGCCAAAGCCGTAGATGCATTATATACTGTCAAACAAACCGATGCATTGGATATTTTAAGTAATATGCTCGGATTTGATGTATATGATACTCTGGTGAATGAACTGTTCAGACCTTCGGTTGAGTTTATCATGAGCTACAAAACATATAACAGCAATATGGATTATTGTAAGTGGTTGGGGTTGGCCGCTATTTCCATCGCCATAGACGAACCTGATTACATGCACGAAGCTTATGAACGGATGATTGATTACGTTTCTTCCACCTCTTTATTCGACGGATTCTTTATGGAAACAACCCTCTCATACCATAATCAAAGTGTGGGTGGTATTTTACGAGTCTGTGAAAGGATGAAAGGATACTCTGATCCTGTCGGGTATATTTCTCCCTTGACAGGAAAGCGATTTGATAACTTGGATCCCGGATCCTTGTTTTCCATGATCGAAGAGAGCTTGACTTTACCGTGGAAATTAAGCTATCCCGACGGAAGGCTTGTGCCTATTCAAGATACATGGGCAAATGACCAAAGAACCGGTGAATGTAGGGATTATGAAAAATCCATTCTTATTCCGGCAGCCGGAGTTGCAAAATTGTCAAAGGGCTCCGGTATAAAGCAATCTCAGCTGTACTTGATGTTTACCACCAAGTACGGGCATAATCATCAGGATCCTTTGAACATCGCTTTGTATGCATACGGATGTGAATTGCTTCCGGACATCGGCTACAACTATACTAAGTACAGATGCTGGTCTGCATCCACTTTGGCACATAATACCGTAACAGTGGACTCTTCCGATGCAGAATTTAAGGGAAGTGCTGTTCACGGTGGAAACATCGAGGTTTTTGACATTGATGACAAAACCCTTCAAATCGTCAAAGCTAACCAAAACGCCGCTTATGACATAAAAGGTGAATATTCCAGGGAACTGTGGCGTATCGACACGGGTAGGAATTTAGAAGATGCAGGGTACATAGTGGATCTTTTCCGTGTTTTTGGAGGAGCAAGTCACGAGTACTCCTTGAATTATGACGCCAACCATAATGCAAGGATGGTTGTAGAAGGTGCGAGGAAGATGACGGATCATCCCTTGATTCCGGTCGATGTACCTGTTGTCCGACCGGATAAAGCATCGGACAGGGGAGACGCTAAGGGACATTATTACGCATACATCTATCCGGAAAATGTCCAAAAAGCACATTTTGATTCGGATCGATACAATGTGGTTGCATCATCCTTTAATGAAAAGGGCGAAATCATAGCCGGTCTTCATATCCACGGATTCATGCAAGATGATGATCAAGAGTTGTTGGTGTGTGATGTGCCTTCTTTACGAGCAACCCGGTTGTACGGAACTTCTATGGACAGTAACGATGAAGCTGAAAAATATAGAATGCCCAAGATGATTGTTCGCCGTGCCGGTGAAAAGCTCGCAAGCTTGTTCATCCATGTCCTAGAGCCGGTAGATCCTTGTCATCCGGCGCAAATACAAAAAATACAAGCGGTCAAAGGACCAAAAAACAATGACGGGACGAATGATGTGGTGTTGATCATTTCATATGGTGACACGAAAGACTATATCCTCCGGCTTTCCAAGAGTGACTCATTTTCCATGGAGGATCTACGCATAGAGGGGAAAAGAGGATTCATACGGGAAGTAAATGGAAAGGTCATGAAAATGGTCTTATCCGGCGGAACGCTGTTACAAAAAGGTGATGTGAAACTGACAGGATCCGGTCACCGTAAGGGTATCATTCAATCAGTGATGCGAAAAGCAACAGGATCGCCTTATAATGCTTTTGTCACTGCTGATTTAGTTCCCTTTGACGGTAAAGGACGAACCCTCATTATTCGGTTGCCGGACGGACATACATACGGCTATATGATTGAGGGTATTAAGAAAGTGGATACATTGGCTCACATTGTCATTGCAAACTCGGAACCCGGTTTTGAAATAGATGAAACGGGTAATTCAACCTTGATGTTTTATCCTTTCACAAAAGCGTATGGCGTTGTTACCTACACAGTGGATGAAACGGTTGTTTACAACCGATAGGAAGACGAAAGGAAAAATTAATTGAAAATATTTTTTAACTCAAGTTTATGGAGCAAAGGAAAAGGTTGTCACGGTTCGCCACAAAAAGCAAACCTGCAATTTGAATATTCAGGTACAAAACGATGCATCCCTATTATATATCGTTTTCCCCGAGGGATTGTTTTTGATGTCATCACTATTTTGGATGAATCAAAACTACGCACATTTTATGAAAAGTATGAGCATATACAAAACAAAATGACTTCGGTTCAAAAGCGTTCAATGCGTCAAGAAAATCCTTTTCAAAATATTTCCCTTCAAGAGATTCGGATCAATGGGAAAAAGACAGATGATGGATTTTCCTCAAGCAGCATGATGTGTATTCCTTGGTTGAAAGAAGATGTGAATGTTCTTGAAGATATTAAAAAGGAATATGCTGAATATTTAAAGGGCAGGGATTGCTTTGCCATAGAACGTTTTTGTGTTCGATATCCCAAAAGCGATTCTATTTTTCAAAAACTATTACGGTTTATATGGCCGGAGCATGTGAATCGGTTGCATATGACCACGGAACCGCACAGACATTACGATCCGTTGGACATTACCATCCATATGTCGACCCGACAAAAGGAAGAACACAATATATCTTTTGCACATCCTTTGACAGGAATGGAACATACATTATATCTCCAACAGTTAACACCATTTGAGTTACCACTTGGTAATAAAGAGACAAATACAGGTTTTCAAATTTACCAAGCTTCCTACGAGATCTCTCCCCCTTTATCTAAGGGTGAAACATTGATGTTTGACAACAGGTTGGATATGGTCGGTGATGTATCCATTGGACATAAAGAACAAAAACAAGCTTCAGCCATCGGTATCATCGGGGGAGCAGACGGGCCGACCTCAATTATTGTCGGAAAGAAAGAAAATCATGTACATTGTGGCAAACACGGATTCCCCCTTTCCTTTTGTTATTCAATACCGAGTGATCACCGGCTAGATACGGTTTCCTTCGTCATACAAGGGATCGAAAGGACTGAGCCGAAAGGAAAAGAATACGGATTTATTCTTTAATAATCTTGACAGATCATTTCATTGAAATATAATTTAGGTGTATATAGTTCATATGGTAAGTATTTTGAACCGAAGGAGGGATTTGTTTTGTATACCGATGTATATCGGCTGTTAAGGGTAACAGCGAAGAACATGAAAAATGACTTACGCACGATGATTGAAGATAACGGAATCACATGGCAGCAATTTCATGCATTGTATCATATTCAGGCTGACGGAACACCGGTCAATGAGCTTGCAAAGGAATTAAATTGTAATGCCAGTAATATGACCGGCTTGATCGATCGAATGGAGGAAAACGGTTGGGTGTATCGGCGGCATTCCGAAGCGGATCGAAGAGTTTGGTTGATTATGCTGACCGATGAGGGTAACAACTTAAGAAACCGACTCATTCCGGTTCATGCTGAGAACATTGAAAAGAGACTGGGTCTTCTGACCGGTGAGGAACTTGAAACACTCAAGGGATTGCTGACCATATTAAATGAAAATAAAAGATAAGCACAAATGAAAGGTGAATTTATGAAAGAGTTAAAAGGTTTAATGCGCTTTGTAAAGCCGTATCGGTGGTGGGTTGTCCTGGCGACATTCTGTATGATCTTTGTGACGGTTATGAGTATGGCAGGACCCTGGGCAATCAGAAGATTGATTGCAACCATTGAAGAAGGGGTATTAGGAACCCAAGACGGCTTGCGAAGAGTGGGTATGCTTGCTTTAACTGTGGTCATCATTTACATATTACGGGCGGTATCCAGATTTGGAACCAATTATGTGTCTCATTATTCAGCATGGAACATATTGGACGACATTCGTTCCACCATGTATAATCACATCCAAAAACTGTCGATGAAATATTTCAATGATAAACAGACAGGGGAGTTAATGTCTAGGGTCATCAATGATACTAATAATTTTGAACAGTTATTGGCTCATGCCATTCCTACCATCATTGTTAACGGGTTTATGTTTATAGGGATATCTGTGCTTCTTTTTACCATGAACAGCACATTGGCACTGTATACTCTCATACCCATTCCTTTGTTGGCATGGATGGTGTTAAAATTCAGTAAATCATCCCGCCCGAGATTCTCGGATGCACAAGATAAAATTGCCAATGTCAATTCGGTACTTCAGGATAATTTCACCGGAATCAAAGAAATCAAAGCATTCTCTCAAGAAGAACATGAAAGCAATAAAACGAGCAAACACATTAATGCCTACACAAAGGCCATACTGAGAGCTTTAAGATTGAGTAATTCATTTCATCCCGGTATAGAACTTGTATCCGGTTTAGGAACCATCATTGTCATCTTCTTCGGAGGAAGATTGGCATTGACCGGTCAGATGCCAATTTCCGATTTAGTAGCTTTTTTAATGTATGTGGAAATGTTTTACCAACCCATCATTTCATTGGGAAATATAAACGAAGGTATACAACATGCCTTAGCCAGTGCGGAAAAGGTTTTAAAAATATTAAATGAGAAACCGGAAGCTTATGGCAAGCCCGGTCTCGAAGAGATTGATCGATGTGCAGGAGACATTGAATTTAAATCGGTTTGTTTCCGCTACAATGATAAGATCCCGGTTCTCAACAACATTTCTTTCAAGGTGAAAAGCGGCGAAACATTGGCTTTGGTAGGAGCTACCGGTGTGGGAAAAACCACTATAGCAAGCTTGATTCCCAGGTTTTACGATGTGGACTCCGGTGAAATCTGTATAGACAATATCAATATACAGAATATAACATTGGAGAGCTTACGCAGGCAAATCAGCTTGGTATCTCAAGATGTATTCTTGTTCAATGGAACGGTGAGAGAAAACATACTTTATGGAAACCCGGAAGCCACCGAAGAAGAATTGGTTGAGGCTGCCAAGACGGCAAACGCTCATGATTTCATATTGGAATTGGAGAACGGTTATGACACCAAGGTGGGAGAACGAGGAGTCAAGTTATCCGGAGGCCAAAAACAAAGAATATCCATTGCAAGGGCTTTGTTAAAGGATGCACCCATCTTAATTTTGGATGAAGCCACTTCTTCTGTGGACACCCAAACGGAGAAAATGATTCAAGATGCATTGAATCATTTGAAAGAAAACAAGACATCCATAGTCATTGCACATCGCTTGTCTACCATTCGGGAAGCTGATCAAATCATCGTGTTGAAAGATGGCGAGGTTTTAGAATGCGGAAGGCATGATGAACTTTTGCAACATAACGGATTGTACACCAGACTGTGCAAAGCACAAAGCTCGCTTCAAACATTGGCGATGTAAAAGATGAAAAGGCAGGCGGCAAATTTACCGCCTGCCTTTCATAACTTCACGTTACTGTTTTTTTGATCTTTATGATTCTAGGGTGAGCTTATCAAAAGTCTTTTTCAAAGGTGCATATATGACCATGGCCAATACAAATCCTGCAACGAACTGTAAAAGGTTTGCAGGGATACTGAATATGGGTACCACAGGATTTTGATACATGATCAAAGATGCTAAATAGTAACCGGCCACCATCCATAAACCGGATGCGATTAAACCCGGTATATACATAATGTCTACACTTTTGTTATTCTTTTTAAAGTAAAACCACAATACGACTGCAATGGCAATGACAACAAATGCCGATACGTACAATACTGTATAAGACACATTGGCAAGGTTGGTCAGTTGTGCGTCAGTTTCAGCGCCAACTTCTACCATTAAGTTTTCCCGATCACCGATCAATCCGGTGGATAACACTCGTCTCATAAAAGTGATAAAAAGTGTCCAGCTCAATGCTGTTAACCCGCAAAATGCAATTTTATTTCGTGTCTTTACCAAATTCACAGCCACTGCCACCAATATTGCCATCAACGCTTTAATGATCAGCGTAGGCAATGCCCAGTGGGCATAACCGCCAATTATATCAGCCAACATAGAACCGACTCCTGCGGCAAATGCGCCGTATTTCCATCCTAAAAGTAATGCAGCCAGGAACACCATGCAATCTCCCAAATGAATGTATCCTTCTGTGGCAGGTATGGGGATCTTGATGACGAATGTGGCGATAAAGACCAAAGCCGTCATAATCCCGGTAAATGTAATTTTCTTTGTGCGATCCATGCGCATTTCCTCCTTGACATCAATGGTCATTACAGGGTACTATAGCACTATGCTGTACATCTTTAAAGTGTCAGATATTAATAATGTGAACAGGACAGATGAAAATGTTTAATACGATGTTTGACTTGGATCGAAGCTCAGGTCAGGACCTGTATGTGCAGGTTTATCAATATATGAAGGATATGATCGAATCCGGAAATGTGAAGGCTCATACCAAGATCCCTTCGATCCGGCAAGGTGCCCTTGATTTGGGCTTAAGTAGAACCACCTTGGAAAATGCATATAACCAGCTGTTATTGGAAGGATACATTTATTCCAAACAGCGGAGCGGATATTATGTCAGTGATATCGGTGAGTCTGTTCCTGTGACGGGTTTTTCATACAAATCGGTTGATTCACAACCGGTCCAACCGGAAACCAATGACTATTTTATGGGAAAGGATCTGTTTGAGTTTAACGGTTGGAGAAAATATTATGATCAGGTATTGTCCTATGAGAGCCATAAGCTGCTAAGAGAAGCATTTCCTCAGGGAGAATACGAGTTAAGAAAAGAAATAGCGGTATATGTGCTACAGGCAAGGGGAGTGCATTGTAATGCCGATCGGATCGTCATTGGTGCGGGGGTGCAAGTATTGTTGGGAATTTTGTCAGTGCTCTTGCGAGAGATGAATATTCGAAGCATTGCAGTGGAGGAGCCGGGTTTTACTGATGTGCAGCACGTTTTTCGAGACTATTTTTTAGATATTTATCCGGTACCCGTTACCCATCATGGATTGACTATCAATGAATTGACCAAAACCAAAGTACGGGTTTGTTATGTCAGTCCGACCCACCAATATCCTACCGGAGCCATTTTGCCGGTCAGCGGCAGAATCGATTTGCTCCGATGGGCTGCATCTGTTGACGGCTTTATAATCGAAGATGACTATGACAGTGAGTTACGGTATTCCGGTCGACCGGTTCCCGGATTGCAAGGTTTGGACTCGGATGACAGAGTCATTTTCTTAGGTTCTTTTTCCACCATTTTGTTACCTTCCACCAGAATCAGTTATATGATATTGCCGGAAAGATTTTACCGTGTTTATACCCTGTATATGCACAAATACAGACAAACGGTATCCAAAACCGAACAATTGGTTTTGGCTCATTACATCAAAGATGGTGAATACCAACGCCATTTGAGAAGAATTCGAAAAAGGTTTTCTATCAAACATGGTGTCACCCGACAGGCAATCGAAAAGAAGGCGATTCCCGGTGTAATTATGGAGGATTCTAGCTCAGGTGTTAACATACCGCTTCGATTTAACCGTTCGGTTCGTTTGGATCAATTGGTGAAAAAGGCGGCGGAATCGGGATTGAAGGTACGTCAGATTACGGACAGTCTTTTAATGTACAATTTTGCTTTTATTGCTGATGATAAAATCCGGGAAGCAGTGGACAAACTGGCGGAAATCATTGAGGAATCAGCCGAATAGGTCGAATAAGCGGGCAATTCTTTAAAACAGTTGGATTTTTAACGGAATGGATATATAATGATGATAAAAGGTTGGTTAAAAAACCGACAAAAAGGTGAAAGCTTTCTTTAAATGAAAAGCTTTACTATATAAAATGAAATAGGAAAGGAGAAGGCTGCAAAAAAAGAAAATGTCTTAAAATAATCATGATTACGGTTCGTTATGTACCAATAACTTTATCATATATTTCGTTTGAATATAGTATAAAAGTTATCATATTATTAACGGCGGTGAAAGAAAAATATTTTTATCTATGATATGAATCCTATAAAATTAAGGTATAAGCCTTAATGAAAAAGGTTATAGGGACTATCCGGTTAAAGAAATGTTTTTTAGTTCATACTTTTGGATATTTCATAGTGATGCAGCTACAAGGAATGGACAAAGAAAAAAGAATAGCAGTACTGATTGACGCAGACAATGTATCGGAAAAATATATCAAATACATTTTGGATGAAGTGTCAAACCATGGAATACCCACCTACAGAAGAATTTATGGAGATTGGACAAAACCTCACTTATCTTCTTGGAAAAATGTATTATTGAACAATTCAATCTCTCCGGTACAGCAATACGGATATACCACCGGAAAGAATTCTACTGATTCGGCTTTGATTATCGATGCCATGGACATTTTGTATTCCGGCCATGTTGAAGGCTTTTGTATTGTGTCAAGCGATAGTGATTTTACCAGACTGGCTACACGGTTAAGAGAGGCAGGCATGTATGTTTTGGGGATGGGAGAACAAAAAACACCCAAACCTTTTATCGTAGCCTGTGAGAAGTTCAAATACCTTGAGGTGCTGGCCGTTTCATCCTCTAACGGTAAAGAAAATTCAGAAAATTCTGAAACCGCCGAAGCAAGCAATGGCGAAACGAGTTATAACAAAGAAATGAAAAAAGATGATATCAAAGGTGAAAATGGAATGGTGGCCAAGAAAAAACTAATCAAGGCCATAAAGGACATTATCATCAATACATCTGATGAAGACGGGTGGGCATCATTAGCCGATGTGGGCAATATCCTGAACAAACGGTTCCCTGATTTTGATACTCGAAATTACGGACATGTGAAATTGACACCGTTGGTGAGCTCTTTGAAAGTATTCGATATTAATTCCAGAAAAACCAGCAATCCGAATATAACACACAAATATATAAAGATAAAAGAATCATAACAAGGAAGGTTGTCATATGATCAAAGCAGCATTTTTATGCAACAATCAAGGTAATCTAAACAGTGTATATAATATGGGTAGGATGGAGACGGTATCTTCCATGACCGATCTATACCCGCATGTCATAACATCTCAAAATTTTGATGATCATGTGACGGCGTTACAAGATATAGAAGTGGTGTTCTCCACATGGGGAATGCCATTGCTTGAAGATGAGCAAATCGACAAGTTAAAGTCTTTAAAAATAATATTTTATGCTGCAGGATCGGTGAAACCTTTTGCACAACCTTATCTTGAAAGAGGGATCACCGTTGTGAGTGCATGGGCGGCTAATGCCGTTCCTGTAGCTGAATTTACTTTGGCTCAGATACTCTTGTCTTGCAAAGGATATTTTAGAAATATCACGGAACGGAAAATATGGAAGGGGCAAGGCGGCAGCGGTAAACTTTTTAAAGGTTCCGGTAATTTCGGAGAAACCATTTCTTTGATCGGTTGCGGTATGATCGGGAGAAAGGTGATCGAATTACTCAAGAACTTTCATCTTAACATTATTGTGTATGATCCCTTCTTATCTGCTGATGACGTTTCTTCGCTAGGCGCGGAGAAAGTGAGTTTGGAAGACGCATTCAAAAGAGGGTATGTTGTAAGCAACCATGCTCCTAACATTCCCTCCACCGAAGGAATGATCAATAAGTCACTCTTTACTTTGATGCGGGATCATGCCACCTTTATCAATACCGGTCGAGGTGCAACAGTAGTGGAAAGTGACATGATCGAAATATTAAAAGAAAGACCTTCATTAACCGCTTTGTTGGATGTCACTTGGCCGGAGCCTCCTGTGGCAGATTCCGAGTTGTACACACTACCGAATGTCTTTTTATCAGGACATATCGCAGGTTCACTAGGTGATGAAACCGTTCGCATGGCGGATTATTGCATAGACGAATTCAAAGCATATATAAAGGGTGATCCTTTACGGTATGCCATCGCTTTATCCGACTTGGACAAATTGGCTTGACAATCTGACTCTTAATCATGATTCTCTATGATCGCATCTCGTAAAGACAGGTATTGTCCGTCTTTTACTGTGATATATGTTGTGTTTTCAAAAATTTCATTGGACAAGATGCTTTCTAATGTTAATGTGCTGTCCCGGGCGACTTCCACATAACCTACATCCAGCAAAGCTTTTTCGTTCAATTTCACCTTGTACTCACCTTCCGGTATGTCTGCACCTACTTTATACATTCCGTCTGCATACACGCCTTCTTCCGGTGTAAACTTAGGGGCATCTGCAGAGGGGACGGCGTAACAATCTCTCAGCTTTAAATATTGACCGTTTGAAACAGTGACGTAGATGAAAGTTTTAAACAACGCATTGGCTGAAATACTATCTAATGTGGATGTAGAATCCTTAGCTACTTCAACGTAAGCATCGATTATGTCATTGTCAGAGAATACTTTGTATTCGCCTGCAGCGATATCCGACCCGACTTTATAGGTACCTTCCTTGTAAGAGGAGACGATCGATTCGGCCGGTGTGGTTTGTGCCGGGGTTGTCGTTTCAGTTGTTACAACAGTGACGGTTTCCGTTGTTGTTTCGGTTTGTTTTACAGTTGTTGTTACCGTTGTTTGTTTTGTTGTGACATCAGTATTATCCGGATTTAAGTTGCCATTATCTTTATTCCCGGTGATTGAGAAAATAATGAAAAGAAGAACGACTGCTATAACCCAAAACCACCATTTCTTTAACAGTTTCATAAATTAACCTCAATATTAAATATTAGGTATATTATTGGATTATTATGAGGAAATTATACTAAACCGGTGTTTCTCTGTTTTTTATATCATCCATTATTTTTTCAACGGCGCAATATAGATTCTCGGCTATATAGTATGGTTCTACGTCTTTCCATGTATGACGATATTCATGAAGGCTTCCCTTACCGACACCGGTTAAAACCAGAATCCCCATTGCACCGATATTATTCGCTAGAACCATATCACTCATTCCCATATCACCGATTACATACGAGTTCTTAAGGTCAATATCAAAAACTGAACAGGCAGAATCGATCATCCCGGTGAGTGGCTTCTTACAGTTGCAACGATCGTTTCTTGTATGAGGACAGCAATAAACGGCATCAAAACGTGCCTTTTGTAGATGTAGCTCTTTTTTCAGGAAGTTTAGCTTTTTATAGTATGCATCCCATGAAAGTTCACCTTTTGATATATGTGACTGATTTGTTATACCGATCACTAAAATGTCGTTGTCATTTAAACGTCTAATGGCTTTACCGGAGAAGGGGAATAAATCAAGAGATGTTATGTCATCCGTTCCTTTGCCGCCTATGGTCCCTTGAAAATCAATAAAAGCTGCTGTTTTCATTACGAAGAACCTCACTGCTATGTATTAAATGCAAAAGAAGTCGATCATATTGCTATAATCGACTTCTTTGCTGAATCATGGTCGGAGTGAGAGGATTTGAACCTCCGGCCCCTTGACCCCCAGTCAAGTGCTCTACCAAACTGAGCCACACCCCGTCAGCGTTTTTGATTATAGCACATCTTTTTACCAAAGTAAACCCCTAAAAATATTTTTTATCTGTTATACAGTGTGATTTATATTCCCACAAAGCTTGTCTTTACAATTATGACATTGTAAAAGAGCATTTGTTTCTTCGAAAAATCTTTCGGGATACAAGAAAAAACGGATTTCCCACACCAAGAAGTTCACGATAGACATAGCAAACAAGCTGATTGAAAAGAACCCTTTTATAAATATGAGAGGGGAGAACATCATCATATGATCCCAGTTAAATATGCGACAAGTGGAACAGCACCTGTTTTTTAAAATCCAAGCTCTGATCGGACACCAATAGAGTACAAACAATAGGTCGAGCACATAAAACACCACAGAGATCAGTAATAGTTCTCTTTCGGCCAAAATGTCTTTTGCCCATAAAATACCGATTACTGCAATCAATGCAATCCAAATGACTAACATCTTTAATGCATTTAAGCTACCTTTTTTGAATAATGCTTTAAATTCTTCTTTCGTCGGTATTCTCTTCGTGGACTTAAAAAAGACTTTAAAGTGCTTGGTGGAACCAATTGAAAAAAGTCCTTTTGTAGGTATAACTTGAAGAAGCATGCTTACAACTGCAATCATCCATATTACATGTAACCATGAAAAACCTCGGAAAAAATTATACCCATCCAAGACAGACAAACTGTGCGGATTGACAAAATACATCATGATAATGGTATAGCACAACACCAAAATGCGAAATATAGACCGAACCTTATATTGCTTACGAAGATTTAAATGTTTTATATTCAATAATTTTACCCCTTAAAAACATATATATTATATAGCATAATATATATTATATAATTTTGTTTATGTAAAAACAAGAATTGCTGTTTTGGCTGTTCGGGTGATTTTGAAGGCCGAAAACAGATATTTACATTACAATTTCCATATGTTATAATAACGCAGATTACATATAGTTTTTTTGGAGGATCTATAATGAAACATATAAAGACGATTGCCAGTGCAACCATTAAGAGTGGAAAAAACACCGGATGTGGAGAATGCCAAGCATCTTGCCAATCCGCATGCAAGACCTCGTGTACCGTTGCAAACCAAAAATGTGAAAAGTAAGAACAGTACATAAATTGTCAACGACTATTTATGCAAAAGTGAAAGATATATCTTTCACTTTTTGCATGAATAACGAGTAAAAAGGAAAAGAAATATGGTAACTTTTGCGGATGTAAAAACCTCGGAGGAAATTAAGTCTTTAATTCAACAAGGTGACTTACAATTAAAATTAAGAGGCTACACCGAACACAACCTAAGGCATGTAACGGTTGTAGCAGAAAATGCAGGGAACATTCTAACCATTTTAGGTTATGATGAAAGGCAAGTGGAGCTAGCGAAGATTGCCGGTTTTATGCATGATATCGGAAATGCAGTCAACAGACAAGATCACGAAAATTCGGGCGCTATCTTAGCTTACACAATTTTAACGAGAATGAAAATGAATATCTCTGAAGCAGCGCAAATCATGTCTGCCATCGGCAACCATGACGAAACATACGGAGCTCCAGTCAGTAATATTTCAGCGGCGTTAATTTTAGCGGACAAATCCGATGTTCACAGGAGCAGGGTAAGAAACCAGGATCCTGCATCTTTTGATATTCATGATCGTGTAAACTATGCCGTATACAAATCTTCCATCGATGTCAGTGATCAAAAGGCGACATTATCCCTTCAAATCGATACCGATATCAGTCCTGTGATGGATTACTTTGAAATATTTTTAGGTAGGATGTCTTTGTGTAGACGGGCTGCTGAATTTTTGAAATTGGATTTTAACCTGGTCATTAACGAAAACAGATTACTGTAAGCAGGTTAACGGTTAGTCAATAAAAATTTAACTTATTGACGTCATTTGTAAATGAGACTATAATCTAGTGTATTAGTTTCACTGAAAATATTAAAAACAGATAGGGGGAATACCTTAACATGAGCAGAAGTTATATATGGAAATTCTGCGCCATACTCCTGATTATTGGTTTGTTTTGCTATTTGGCCTTGGCAGGGTTATCTGCACTAGGGATCAAAGGTGTCAACGAAATGAGAACAGGTATCGATATTCGCGGTGGTATATCAACGACGTTGTATCCCGATACTGATGATTTGAATTCAATCACAACGCAACAGTTGGAATCGGCGGTAACTATTATAGAAAACCGTTTAAACGGAAAAGGTGTTTATGATATGAACATCGCTCCGGATAGCGAAAATAAACGTATTGTGGTGGAAATTCCTTATACAGCCGGACAAGATACCAACCCTCAAAAAGTAATCGATGAGTTGGGAAAAACGGCTTACTTGACATTTCAAGAAGTGGACGAGGAATTGTTCGAAGGCTATATGGACGCAACAAATACGCGTAAGAAATACTTACCCACCGGTAAAATCGTTGTGCAAGGAACCGAAATCGCAGATGCGCAGATCGGTGCGGTGGAAGGAAGACCGGTTGTCACACTTGACATGACTTCGGAAGGTGCACAAAAGTTTGCTGAAGCAACAGCAAGAATGAGACAACAAAAAATTGCCATTTTCCTGGATGATGTATTGATCACTGCTCCCGAGGTTAATGACACCATTACTGACGGTCAAGCATACATCACCGGAAGCTTTGATGCAAAAGGTGCTGCGGATTTAGCTGCAACCATCCGCTCCGGTGCATTGCCCTTCAAGTTGATTCCTAAAGAAATCAACTCCATTACACCCACATTGGGTGAAAGTGCATTAAAAATCTCGATTCAAGCGGGAATTATCGCATTTATATTGATATTCCTATTCATGACCATATATTATCGTCTGCCCGGTTTAATGGCTGCTATCGCCCTTTTGTTTCTTGTAACTTCATTACTTGTTGTTATGGCAACGGCAGGAATCACTCTGACATTACCCGGTATCGCAGGTATCATACTGACGATGGGTATGGGTGTGGATGCCAATGTCATCATTAACGAAAGAATAAAGGAAGAACTTACTGCCGGCAAAACTTTGAAAGCTTCCATAGAAGGTGGTTTTAAGAGAGCCTTCACATCCATTTTGGACGGAAACGTCACAACATTGATCACGGCTGTTGTGTTGTACGTCATGGGGACAGGCGTTATCAAAGGATTTGCAGTCACCCTCACATATGGTATTGTCCTTAGTTTCATCTCTTCAGTTGTTATGAGCAAGGCGTTAATCGTGAATGTAAGCAAGATGAAATTCAGCAAGGACAGACGTTTGTACGGTGCAGCGAAGGAGGTGCTGGAATGATAGATTTTATCAGTAACCGAAGAATATTCTTCATAATATCCATCGTTGTCATCGCAGCTGGTCTTCTGGCCGCAATTATTAACGGGTTTCAATGGGATATTCAATTCGAAGGCGGTACCATTCTCAGTATCGTAATGCCGGACGACACATTTGAGCCGAATGACATTGAATCACGTTTGAGAGATGAATTCAACAAAAGCATAGTCGCCCAAAAGGCACAAACATATAATCCTGATGACGAAGCGGGGTCTATCAATCTGTTAACGTTAAGAGTTTCGAAAAACGAGACGTTGACTGATGCTGAGCTGAACAAAGCATATGAGATTCTAAGAACCGAATTCAATGTTTCCGAAAATGCCGAATCCCAGGTTCAAAGCGTAGAGCCTTTTATCGGTGTGGAAATGAGAAACAAGGCAATACTAGCCATCATCATATCATTGCTTTTGATCACCGTTTATGTATGGCTCCGTTATAGCAAAATTAACGGACTGGCTGCTGCAGTATTTGCAATAGTAGCATTAATCCATGACGTTTTGGTTATGATCGGTGTGTATGCCCTATTCAAAATACCCATCAACGAATCCTTCGTTGCGGCAATATTGACCATCATCGGATATTCCGTCAATGATACCATTATCATTTATGACCGTATCAGGGAAAACAGTGGTAAGAAATACAAGGGGGATTTGAAGGAGTTGGCGAACAAGAGCTTGAATCAGAGTTTGTCACGTTCCATCAACACCTCATTGACTACGATCATGTGCGTCACGGTAGTTTATGTATTTGCTGCCATCAACAACATTGCGTCCTTGAAGGAATTCACATTACCATTGATCATCGGTTTGATCAGCGGAACGTATTCCACACTGTTTACCGCCATTCCGTTATGGCACATGTGGCAGGAAAGAAAAGCATATAAAACTGCAAAAAGTAAAGCATAAAATAGAACGAAAAGAAAAACACCGGGTTACCTCGGTGTTTTTCTTTTGGATCGTTTGTATCGCCTTAAACATATAATATGGAGCAGGTGAAACGTATGGTGTGTGAAAACATGAATGAACAATATAGGGTGAATCCGTTGTGTGTGTCTCTTTGCCAGATGAATGTGGGGGATGACAAGGTCCAAAACGTCCAAAGGACTTTGGAATATATAACAGAGTCAAAAAAGCTTGGTGCCAAGTTGGCAGTGTTGCCGGAGATGTTTTGTTGCCCTTATGACAATTCCAAGTTTCAAGCCTACTGTGAACCGGAAGAAAAAGGTTATGCATTGTCTTCCATAAGGGAATGTGCGGCTAAAAACGAGATTGCCGTTGCGGCAGGAACCCTTCCGGAAGTTTCAATGGGCAAGATATATAATACCCAGTATCTGGTGGATGAAAAAGGAGATATCGTAGGAAAACATCGTAAAATGCATTTGTTTGATATTGATATAAGGAACGGGATCTCTTTTCATGAATCCGATGTTTTGTCTCCCGGTGACAAGGTTACTATGACCGAGTTGTTTGGAATCAAAACCGGGCTGGCAGTTTGCTATGACATCCGTTTTCCGGAATATTTCAGAGTACTTTCACAAGACGATACCGCTTTGGTGATCCTTCCTGCAGCCTTCAACATGACCACAGGTCCTGCTCATTGGGAAACGGTGTTAAAGTGTCGTGCTTTGGACAATCAAATGTTTATCATTGCCGTGTCACCCGCTCGGGACCGGAATTCAAGTTATATAGCTTACGGCCATTCCATGATTACCGGTCCCTGGGGGGATGTTTTAATTCAAGCTGATGAAAAACCTTGCATAAAAACTTTGGAAATAGATTTTTCAATGAGAGATCAAATTATGCTGCAACTGCCTTTGTTAAAACATAAAAGGTCTGATCTATACAAAACGGTTCTTCTTTAATAGGTTTTTTCGATGAAAGGTATGATGGTTTTATCCACATCTTCTTCTGTGTACGGTATCTTTGTTTGATCAAACAAGAACCACCTTTCTTCGTGTGTCACAACTCCATCCGGTTTTAACCGGGTCAGCGGGCTTAGACTTTCCATTTCCAACATGTAGTCAGTGGTGTATGTTTCATAAGTGGAAGCCGAGTAATCGGGATACAATGCGCCTTCTATAGGGTCGAACCGCTTGACGAACAAGCCTTGATTGTTGGCGTAACAAACCCAGCCTTCAAAGTTGGAGATTCCTACTTTAAAGGGTTGCTTTGTTTTCGGGTCTTGCTTGAGTAGAATATATTTTTCACCCCAAACCACTCTCGGATCATTCATTTTTGCATATGGCCACAGGGAAATCATGCGATTGGGTAAAAGGTCCGTGTCAATTTGACATTGAGGAACTACTTCCGTTCCACCCGGTGCTACGACTGTGAGAGCCCATAACGAGCACTCCACATCCCAGGCATTTTTATTGGTTAATGTATGGGACAAAGTCACCTTTGTGCCGCTGTTTTCCAAAGTGATTGCAATGTCTTTTTTGATTTGAACCCATTTTTCTACAGGTTGGCTGACGAAAACAGTGTTTCCTTCAATGCGATAATCGATTGGAAAGTTATCCGGCACATAGGATCTAGGTCGTGCTTCCGGGCTGTGCCACAACCGATGACCTCCGAATATGTTCCACTGGTCTTCTCCTGTTTTACCCATTTGTTCTTCCACATTGCAGAATACATTACCCCGGTTTACAAAACCGTATCGCAATATACGGGGACCTACACCGGTAGTTATAATCAAATCCACCGTGTCATTACTCATTCTAATGCAATCTTCAAATCCTTTGTAGGATACTTTTTCGATTCTTACGGCCATAGGCACCTCCCTAGGGTTGTTTTGCTGATATTATATCACTTTTTCCAAACAGCAATTGACGAAATGTGATATAATTAAATTTAACTATTTTATTCTATTTAACAAAGATAAAATAAATATCGTTGGAGAATTCTTAGTGAACAGCAAGTTTTGGGTGATTAACGGCCAATATGACCGGCAATTGTATTCGGAATTGATGAATTCCGGAATAGGTACTTTGACGTCTAAAATCATGGCATCACGTCTAAATGTGGATCGCAAGCATGCCAATGCTTTTTTGAATCCGCAAATCAATGAACTGATCGATCCTTTTTTGTTCAAGGACATGGAAAAAACCGTTCATATGATTTTGGAAACAGGTTTTAAAGGCAAACATATATTGGTTTATGGTGACTACGATGTAGACGGTGTCACCGGATGCTCCATGCTGGTTAATTTTCTCCGTTCCCTGAACTTCTCCGTCTCTTGCTATATTCCGGACCGTATGACTGAAGGATACGGATTCTCACCGCAATCCACGGAAAATGTCATTGAAATTCATCCGGATTTGGTGGTTACGGTAGACTGCGGCATTACAGCCAAGGAATATATACAAGAATTGAATGACCAAGGGATCCAAGTAATTGTTACGGATCACCATGAACCTATGGAGGATAAAATACCGGATTGCTATTCCATTTTAGCAGTATCCCTTGCCGATAGTGGTTATCCTTTCAGATACTTGTGCGGTGCAGGGGTTGTTTTCAAACTGATCACAGCCATTTGCAGGATATTAGACGAAAAAAAAGACTTTTATCCGGTTGTTCAAGGATCCAATATAAGGGATCGATATTTGGAATACTTGGATTTGACGGCGTTAGGAACAGTTGCGGATGTTGTCTCCTTGACCGGTGAAAACAGGATTATCGTAAAATACGGATTGGAACAAATCACTCACACGCTTAACGTCGGTTTGAAGGAGCTCATTCGTGTCAGCGATATCAAAGGAAAGACCATCGACACCTATCATGTGGGATTTGTGTTAGGACCCAGGTTGAATGCCGCCGGAAGAGTGGGATCGGCTTATCGTGCAGTGGAATTGCTTACATCCTCCGACCGGAGCAAATGCATGGCAATCGCCGAAGAGTTGAATGATGAAAACACCAGAAGACAATCCATGCAAGATACGATTTTCAAGGAAGCGGATTTATTGATCAAAAAGCAAAATGATTTGGATAAAGACAAGGTGTTGGTGGTGGCCAAGGAGGATTGGCACCATGGTATCATCGGGATTGTGTCCTCGAAGATCACGGATAAGTATTGTTTGCCCAGTATCCTGTTATCTGTGGAGGAGACACAAGCCAAAGGATCCGGACGAAGTGTGAAAAACTTTAATTTGTTCAAAGCACTTTTGTATTCCGAACAATATTTGGAGCGTTACGGGGGGCATGAAGCAGCAGCCGGTATGTCCTTAAAAGCAGAATACATCGATGGATTGAGAATTTCTTTGAACTGGTATGCCGAACAAACCACAGGTCTTGTGGACTTGATCCCCACTTTGTACATTGACACCCAAGTGGCCTTAAAGGATGTGACTGTTGATAACATCACGGATATGGAGAGTTTGCAACCTTTTGGAGAGGGAAACAAAGAACCTGTGTTTTTATGTGAGGACATGCAGGTGGTGCAATGCAAGATGGTGGGAAGAGATAAAAACCACTTAAGCCTCAGATTGAAGCAAGGGAATGTCTATGTAGATGCCATCGGTTTCAATATGTCGGACTTTTACGAATACATTGGCATCGGAACAATGATTCACGGAGTATTCAGCATATCGGTGAACGAATGGAACGGGAGAAGAAACCCTTCTCTAAAGCTTTTGGATATCAAGTTCACCGATCCTGAAAAAATTAAAAGTCTTTTTTACAATCATTTTACCGTACATATTGAGTTTGAAAAATTTAAAGGATATAATAGCATAAAAGAATTAGAAGACAAGATCCAATATGTGTACTTGACGGTAGCAAACAAAAAGTTGGAGGATGGGGAATTGACCTGTTTGGTGAAGAATATCACGAACATCGACAGGGACACTCTTGTACCGGTATATAAGTATATCAGGCATAAAAGGCCTGTGATGTTCAATTGTCGTTGTGGATCTTTATCCGAAGAATTGCATCGGCTCACCGGAATATATATCAATCCCATAAAACTGTTGATATGTATTAAGATATTGTACGATACCGGGGTCATAACTGCGACAGAAGAAGCCGATTATATGAAATTTGCCGAAAACAAAGAGCAAGACGGAAAAATCGAATTGGAAAATTCGCAAATATACTTAACAATGAACCAATTGAATCAGAGCATGCGTACAGGCTAATAACAGGTGATAATGATGAAGGATCATAAAGGATTAGATGACAATTTCATAAAGCTGATCGATAAGATATCCAAGTATGACCCAAAACCGGATGTTGAACTGATTAAAAAAGCGTACCAATTGTCGAAAAGCGCTCATGAGGGGCAACTCCGTTATTCTGGAGAGCCTTTCTTTACCCATGCCCTGAGTGTGGCATACATTCTTGCAGATATGGAAATGGATTCAAAGTCCATTGCCGCAGGCATATTGCACGATACCATTGAAGATACCGACTATACCGGCGAAAAATTAGAGCAGGACTTCGGAAGCGAGGTTTCGGCTTTGGTGGATGGTGTGACAAAGCTTTCGAAGCTTCACATAAACTCCAAACAAGAAAGACAAGTTCTGAATTTTAAAAAAATGCTCTTGGCCATGTCCAACGATATTCGGGTGATTTTGATTAAATTGGCTGACAGGCTTCATAATATGAGAACTTTGGATTATGTTCCTAAGTCGGATGCTATAGCAAAAGCCAAAGAAACCATCGACATATATGCTCCTCTGGCCGGTCGTTTGGGTATTTACTTCATCAAATGGGAATTGGAAGATCTGTCATTACGGTATCTTGACTATCCCGGTTATCAAAAACTCAAAGCCGATATTTCACAAAGAAGGCAAGAGAGGGAAGAATATATTAATAAAATATGCGAGAATGTGAAAGCCAAGTTGGATGAAATCAACATGAAAGCAATGGTGGAAGGCAGGCCTAAGCATTTTTACAGCATATACAGCAAGATGAAAACCCAGAACAAGACGTTGGATCAAATCTATGATCTGTTTGCCATACGAATTATCGTAAATACCGAAGAAGAGTGTTATCATGTTTTGGGACTGGTTCATGAAATGTATAAACCGGTTCCAGGGCGGGTCAAGGACTATATCGCCATGCCCAAGGAAAACATGTATCAATCCCTCCACACCACATTGATGGGAGAGAGGGGAATTCCTTTCGAGGTACAAATTAGAACGGTGGAAATGCACAAAGTTGCTGAATACGGTATTGCCGCACACTGGACATACAAGAAGGACAAACTGGATAATGCGGATCTGGATAATAAGCTGACATGGTTAAGACAGCTTTTGGAATGGCAGAACGAAGTCAGCGATGCAGATGAATTCATGGAAAATCTCAAGGTCAATCTGGTTTCCAATGAGGTTTTTGTTTTCACGCCGAAAGGAGATTTGCTTGCTTTGCCGGCCGGTTCCACGCCGATTGATTTTGCTTACAATATCCACAGTGCCATCGGTAACAAAATGAATGGCGCCAAGGTGAACGGGAAAATAGTTCCTTTGGGATATGAACTGAAAAACGGGGATATAGTGAATATTATCACCTCACCGTCGGCAAGAGGCCCTAGTCGTGATTGGTTGTCCATTATTAAAAGCCCCCAAGCCCGAAACAAAATCAACCAGTGGTTGAAAAAGCAAAACAGGGAAGAGAACGTCGCAAGGGGCAAAGAGAGTGTTGAAAGGGAATTAAAGAAACAAGGGTTTACGTATGACCAATTATTTAAATCCGAATGGTTGAAACCTTTGTTGAAAAGATACAATTTAAACACATTGGATGATGTGTATGCTTCCATCGGATACGGGGGATTCAATACCGGAAGGTTATTAAACGGGTTAAAGGAAGAGTACAAAAAGACTTTGTCTCCGGAAGAATTGTTAGACCCGAAATTCAGCAGCCAAAAAGAGTCCAAGACTCAAAAGAAGAAGAAAACTAATGAAACCGGTATTCATGTAAAAGGAATTGATAATTGCTTGGTACGATTAAGCAGATGTTGCAATCCGGTTCCGGGAGATCAAATCATCGGATATATCACCCAAGGTCGCGGCGTATCCGTGCATCGCACGGATTGTATCAATCTTGCAGCATTGTCTGACAAGGATGAAAAGTTGATCGAAGTCGACTGGATCAGTGCAGGAAATGTCGCATATGAAGGGGATATCGCCATAAAAGCTTATGACCGGTCTTCATTGCTGATGGATGTGGCTGATGCCATAGGAGAAGCCCATGTATCCATCCACACTTTGAATGCAAGAACAACAAAAGACAATATTGCCATTATCAATATGACTTTGAAAATCACCGATACCGAGCAATTGGACAAGATCATACGACGAATCTCCAACATTCAAGGTGTTTTCGAAGTGAGCAGAAAGAAGCAATAGGAAGGATTTTGATTTGAGAGCAGTCGTACAAAGAGTAACAAGTGCATCTGTAACGGTGGATCACCGTTGCACAGGTAAAATAGATCAAGGAATGGTTGTGCTTTTGGGCGTCGGCTCCCAAGACACGAATAAAGATGTGGACTACATGGTGGAGAAAATCACCGGTTTGAGGATTTTTGACGATTCGGAAGGCAAGATGAATTTGTCTTTAACGGATATCAATGGTGCCATGTTGGTAGTATCTCAATTCACATTGTACGGTGATTGCAGAAAAGGGAAGCGCCCTAGTTGGTCTGACGCTGCAAAACCTCAGGTGGCGGAAGAATTGTATGATCAATTTATTGAGAAGGTCAAGCGAACCGGTATTGTGGTTGCGTCCGGGGTTTTTCAAGCTGAGATGCTTGTGGAGATTAACAATGACGGGCCGGTCACCTTATTAATTGACAGTACCAAAAGTTTTTAACGAATTTGTATGAACGAATTATATTAGTTTGGAAGGCAAAAAATCAATGTTTGTAAAAAAATTACCTGACGGTTTGTTGGGTTCGAATACCTATATCATACATGACAAGAAAGAATGCATCGTGGTGGATCCGGGAACGCCTTCCCGAATCATTATGGATGCAACGGATCAATTAGGGTTGAAAATTATCGCTATTTTCATCACACATGCCCATTATGATCACATTTGCCATATCGATGATTTAAGAGAAAAAACTTCGGCTGATGTTTATGCAACACAAGAAGAATCCGATGCTTTGGTTGACAAATATGCCAATGCATCCATATTGTTCGGATCCGGTAAAGAGTATTCTAAAGCGGACTGTCAGCTAAAAGACGGAGAACTTTTTAAGTTAGGGGATGAACAACTGGATATATTGCATACACCGGGTCACACCGATGGAGGTATTTGCTTAAAAGGGGACGGATTTGTCATCACCGGGGACACCCTTTTTTATATGTCCGTGGGAAGATCTGATTTAGGGAGGGGAGATCACGAGCAACTTATATCATCCATAAAAAATAAATTGTATACTTTATCGGATGATACGATTGTTTATCCGGGTCACGGCTCCAACTCCACAATCGGGTACGAAAAGCAAAACAATTCTTTCACTTATTGACAATGAAATTGACATTCCATTGACAATGATCGGGTTATTGATTACAATTTAACTGATTGGTTACTATTGGTTAGTAAATTTAATGATTAAAATAAAGGATGGTGCAAATAATGGGTAAGGTTAGTTTTGATATCAGCGGAAAAGTTGCTGTTGTAACCGGAGGCGCCGGAATATTATGTTCTGCCATGTCTATAAAATTGGCTGAATTTGGAGCCAAGGTTGCGGTTTTGGATTTATTCAAGGACAAAGCACAGGAAGTTGCAGACGGAATCGTTGCAAATGGCGGAGATGCAATCGCTGTAGAATGCAATGTTTTGAATAAGGAAAGTATTGAAAAAGCTTGCAAAGAAGTTATGGACAAGTACGGCCGTGTGGATATTCTAATCAATGGAGCCGGTGGAAATAAAAAGGAAGCAACCACTTCTGAAGATATGAAGTTCTTTGATATTCCAAAAGATGCTCTTTCTTGGGTGTTGGAATTGAATTTCCTCGGTACTGTCATGCCCACTCAGGTTTTTGGTAAAGTTATGGCTGATCAAGGAGACGGATGTGTCGTCAACATTTCATCCATGGCGGCGTTTACACCGTTGACAAAAACCATCAGCTACTCAGCTGCAAAGGCAGCCATCTCCAATTTCACTCAATGGATGGCAGTTCATTTCGCTAAGGAATATTCCAACAAAATCCGTGTTAACGCCATTGCTCCGGGATTTTTGTTAACACAACAAAACTATTATCTATTAATTGATAAAGATACCGGAGAAGCCACTCCTAGAGGAGAAGACGTTCTATTTAAGACTCCCATGAACAGATACGGTGAGCCGGATGAATTAGTTGGCGGAGTCATTTACTTGGCATCAGAAGCAGCTTCTTTCGTCACAGGAATCGTGTTACCTATCGACGGTGGTTTCTTGGCATTTGCCGGTGTATAAAAACAGGGCAAGCAAAAACTTAGAAAGGATTGTTTTAATATGGCTAAATATAAAGTAGTTATGACCGATGATCGGCATAAGGATTATGAAGTAGAAAAACAAGTGTTGTCGGATATGGATGTCGAGGTAGTCATTGCAAACTGCCTGACGGAAGATGAAGTCATCGAAGCATGTAAAGATGCTGATGGAATCATGTGTAACTTGGCGCCCATGTCTGCAAGAGTAATTGAAAAATTAGATAAATGTAAAGTCATTTCACGTTACGGCGTAGGCTTTGATAATGTGGATGTGGCGGCTTGTACTAAAAAGGGAATTTGGTTGGCTAATGTTACGGATTATTGTATGGAGGATGTTTCCGACCATGCATTGGCATTGTTGATGTCTTGTGCAAGAAAAACCGCAAGAAGAGATGCTCAGGTTCGAAAAGGAATGTGGAATATCGGCGCTGCTGATCCCATATATCGCCTCACAGGAAAAACTTTTGCCTTCTTAGGTTTCGGAAAGATCGCTCGTTGCTTGCTGCGTAAGATCAAAGGTTTCAACTTTAATGAAATTTTAGTTTACGACCCCTACCTAACGGAAGAACAAATTGCTGCAGAAGGAGCAAGAAAAGTGTCATTTGATGAAGCCCTCTCTCAAGGAGATTACATCTCCATTCATATTCCTTTGAACAATGAAACAAGAGGCGTTATCAATGGGAAAGCTTTTGACATGATGAAGAAAACCGCTATTTTGATCAATACTTCAAGAGGCCCCATCATCAATGAAAAAGACCTTATTGATGCATTGAAGCAAGGAAAAATCAATAGCGCCGGTATTGATGTTCATAACAAGGAACCATTGGATAAGGATTCGGAATTGTTTGAAATTGAAAATTGTGTTCTTACCGACCATGTAGGCTGGTACAGCGAGGAATCCAATGTCGAGTTGAAGACCAAAGTTGCACAGAACGTAAAAGACGTGTTAAACGGGGGCAAAC
>CALCRE010000211.1 GCA_937894465.1 uncultured Clostridia bacterium | reverse complement strand
TAACATGCACGAACAGGTTTTAGACAACATGGATATAGAAAGGGAGAGAGGAATCACCATCAAATCAAGAGCCATACGTATGAAATATGTGCATACCGATGGTGAGGAATATGTGATGAACCTCATTGACACCCCGGGTCATGTTGACTTCAATTATGAAGTTTCCCGAAGCCTTGCGGCCTGTGAAGGCGCTTTGCTTGTTGTTGATGCGTCCCAAGGAATTGAAGCTCAAACACTGGCTAACGTTTACCTTGCTTTGGACAATAATTTGGAAGTGATTCCCGTCATCAATAAAATCGACCTGGTAAGTGCAAGACCGGAAGTAGCGAAAAAGGAGATAGAAGATATCATTGGTTTGGATGCATCTGAAGCACCCTTGATCTCTGCAAAGCAAGGGTTGAATATCAAGGATGTTTTACATGCCGTCGTCAAAGGAATACCTGCTCCTGAAGGCGACACGGAAAATCCATTGCAAGCCCTCATATTTGATTCATGGTATGACAGCTATAAAGGAGTCATGGTATTGGTCCGTATCCGTGAAGGTGTATTGCGTATGGGTGATCAAGTTCTGATGATGAATACCAAAAAGGAATTTCAAGTCAATGAATTAGGTTACTTGAAGGTGTCCGGTTTTGAAAAATGTGATGAATTAAGAGCGGGAGAAGTCGGTATTTTTGCCGCTAGTATCAAGAACGTATCGGATACCCAAGTGGGGGACACTGTTACCCTTGTTAGAAAGCCGGCTTCAAAGCCTCTTGCCGGTTATCGGAAATCCGTTTCTGTTGTGTTTTGCGGTATATATCCCGCAGATAGTGCCAGATATGAGGATTTGAAGGATGCATTGGCCAAGCTGAAACTAAATGATGCTTCCCTTCATTATGAACCGGAGACTTCAATTGCTTTAGGGTTTGGTTTCCGTTGCGGATTTTTAGGGTTGCTTCATATGGAAATCATTCAGGAGCGGATTGAAAGAGAATTCGATTTGGATATCGTTACCACTGCTCCGAGTGTTATTTACAAGGTGTTCACCGTTTCAGGAAAGGAACTTAGAATCGATAATCCCACCAATATGCCCGAGGTGTCAACAATTGACAGAATAGAGGAACCTATTGTCAAGACCACAATCTACACACCACCGGAATATGTCGGTGCCATTATGGAACTGTGTCAGGATCGAAGAGGTGTATACAAAGAGATGAAATACTTGGATGAATCAAGAACCTCCGTAGAGTATGAAATGCCTTTGAATGAAATTATTTATGACTTTTTTGACGCTTTGAAATCCAGAACCAAAGGATATGCATCCTATGATTATGAGATCTTGGAATATAGACCCTCCAAATTGGTGAAGCTGGACATTATGTTAAACGGAGAACCGGTAGATGCATTGTCATTTATTGTTCACGAAGAAAAAGCTTACGGAAGAGGTCGTAGAATAGCGGAAAAACTAAAGGACAGCATCCCCAGACATATGTTTGAAATACCAATCCAAGCCTGTATCGGAGGTAAAATTATTGCTCGCGAAACCATCAGCGCAATGCGAAAGGATGTTTTGGCAAAGTGCTACGGCGGTGATATTTCTCGTAAGAAAAAGCTTTTGGAAAAGCAAAAAGAAGGAAAGAAGAGAATGCGACAGGTTGGCAGTGTGGAAGTACCGCAAGAAGCCTTCATGAGCGTTTTGAAATTGGATTCTTAAAATGTCTGATTTATGTAAAAATTCTTTATCGATATACGTACATTTTCCTTTCTGTAAGCGAAAATGTACGTATTGCGATTTTGCATCCTATCAAGGGATGGAACATCTGATTCCTGCATATATGAATGCATTGCAGGATGAAATCAAATCAAGATCCATGTCATTAAATGGTAAAAAGATATCAACCGTCTACTTCGGAGGCGGGACACCAACCTATCCTGATCCTTTATTCATCCGGAAGATCATGGGATTATTGCATGAGTTATTTGATTTCTCCATGTGCCAAGAAGCAACTTTAGAAGCTAATCCGGGAACATTGACTCCTCAAAGCTTAAAAATCTATCAATCTACCGGTTTTAACCGATTAAGCATAGGGTTGCAATCGGTAAATGATCATGAACTGAAAAAAATCGGTAGAATTCATCGGTTCGAAGATTTCACCGGATCTTTTAAACATGCAAGGGAAGCGGGGTTTGACAATATCAGCGCAGATCTTATTTTCGGTTTCCCCTGGCAAACATTTGTCGATTGGAGAAATTCAGTGGACACCTTATTGAATCTT
Source organism: uncultured Clostridia bacterium (assembly GCA_937894465.1). GTDB lineage: Bacteria > Bacillota > Clostridia > JAAYHZ01 > JAAYHZ01 > JAAYHZ01. Next base: position 15,074 of record CALCRE010000211.1, on the reverse strand, counting down.
AATCCGGAGCATATATCCTGCTATGATTTGATATTGGAAGAGGGCACACCTTTATACAGGCATATAAAAAACGGACAATATACCGAGATGTCGGATGTCTTGAATCGGCAAATGTATGATTATCTGCTTGAAACCTTAAAAAAAGCGGGCTACAAACATTACGAAATATCCAATTTTGCAAAGCCGGGTTACGAGTCAAAGCATAATATGAACTATTGGAAAACCGGTGACTACATCGGATTCGGTGCAGGAGCACATTCCTATATCAATTATGTTCGATCCTGTAATACGGATGATATCTTGGAATATATAAGTAAGGTGAAAGAACAAGGCGGTGCTGTGGTTGAATCCGAAGCCATTGACTTTATAGGCCGCATGAGCGAATTTGCCATGCTAGGGTTTAGGTTGACCGATGGGATTGACCTTAAGGAATTTAAAGAGCGGTTCGAGGTTAACTTTATGGATTATTACCGGGAAAAAATTGAAGGACTGCTAAAAAAAGAACTGATTATATTTAGTGAAAATAAGATTTGCTTAACTCGAAAAGGGTTGGATTATGCAAATTTAGTTTTCATGGAATTTATTTGATATTTGCTTGACAAATCCAAGCCAAAATGTTATTTTAAATATGTTAGCACTCGAACACCTTGAGTGCTAACATAAGGAGAGTGTATTTATGTTAGATGACCGTAAGCAAAGAATTTTGCAGGCCATCATAGATGATTACATCGAAAACGGTGAGCCTGTAGGGTCCAAAACAGTGGCTCGAAAATATGGAATAAGTTTGAGCTCTGCAACTATACGAAATGAAATGGCTCTGTTGGAAGAACAAGGTTTTATTACGCAACCGCACACTTCGGCCGGAAGAGTTCCGTCGGAGCGCGGTTTTCGCTTGTATGTTGACGAATTGGTGCGAGGCAGATCCATATCCGTCGAAGATGCCGGGCTGGTCAATTCCATTTTGGATGACAGTGTCACTTCGATGAAAGGATTATTGCAGAAAATATCCTATATATTATCCAATGTATCGGGATATACTGTTTTTGGATGTGAGAAAAAAGAAAAAGGCATCATATTGGATGCAGTAAGAATTGTAAAAGTGGAAGAGCATGTTGCTGCCGTAATGATTATAGATAGTAACAAGCATGTGTATACCGAGCTCATTCGAGTGAATGAGATTGATGTTAATTTGTTAAATGGATTGTCGGAGTATTTGACGAACAAATACACCGGTAAACCCTTGAAGGATTTGGAGAAGGAGAATTTCTCCGAATTCGAGTATCGTGATATTGTTAAGGAAAATGTCTTCATCAAAGTAATCTATGCCATTAAAGACATGGAGTATAGAAACTTGGTGCCGGATATTTTAATTGAAGGCGTAACCAATTTTTTGGATTACCCGGAGTTCAATGACATAATATCGATTAAGAATGTCATGAACTTAATGAATGACAAAAAAACATTATTGTCCATCTTGCTTTCTAATTTGACCGAAAGCATTGATATAAAGATAGGATCAGAACACCCTATAAAGGGTTTTGAGAATATCAGTACCATTTCGGCGAATATGAGAGGCGGTATAAACGCAAATATCTGCATTATGGGACCGATCAGGATGGAATATGGCAGGATTATCAGCATTATGTCATATTTAAGGATGAAGTTGCAAAATAACAGATAATTACATCCTGTTAAGGGGATGAGAAAGGACGGATGATTTGTTGAATGCGAAAGAAAACAAAAAGAATGTAGAATCCACTGACTCGGTGAATTCCGAGAATGTAGAAAATACTCTGGAGAATTGTAGAGAGGAGCTTATGGAAGAAAAGTGTATTGAGAAGGCCAATGATTCTGAATTGGAAACAATTCGTAATGAATACGAAGAGAAGTTGACAAAAGCTACCGAAGAATGTCAATCTTATGTAGACCGCCTGCAAAGACTGGCTGCAGAGTTTGACAATTACAAAAAGAGAACTGCCAAAGAAAAGGAACGACTGTATCAAGAAGGGATATGCGATACTGTATCCAAAATTCTACCGGTGGTTGACAACTTTGGTCGTGCATTAAATGCAATTGACACGCAAGATGATAAATCCTTCCGTGAAGGAGTGTCTTTGGTGGCAAAGCAACTTGATACTGTATTGTCGGATATCGGGGTGGAGAAAATTGAAGCATTAGGATGCGAGTTCGACCCTAATATTCATAATGCAGTCATGCATATAGAAGATGAAAAAATAGCGGAAAACACCATAGTAGAAGAGCTTCAATCCGGTTATCAATATAAGGATCAAGTGATTCGATACAGTATGGTTAAAGTGGCGAACTGACAATTTTTTTTCTCTCGATAGTCAGGAAAAGTCAAAATGATATAGAATATAGTTATGTAAGTATTCAAAAAAATTAATAAAGAAAAGAAGGCTTAAAATAGCATTTACAGGAGGTAAATATGGCAAAAGTAATAGGAATTGATTTAGGAACTACAAACTCATGTGTTGCAGTTATGGAAGGCGGAGAGCCGATTGTTATCACCAATGCGGAAGGCAACAGAACAACACCGTCTGTTGTTGCATTTTCCAAGACAGGCGAACGGTTGGTAGGCCAAGTTGCAAAGCGTCAGGCCATAACAAACCCGGAAAGAACCATAGCATCCATCAAACGCGACATGGGATCGGATCGTAAAATTAAAATAGATAATAAAAATTATTCACCGCAAGAAATCAGCGCAATGATATTGCAAAAATTAAAAGCTGATGCTGAAGCTTATTTAGGTGAAGAGGTAAATCAGGTGGTCGTTACCGTACCTGCTTATTTTAGCGATGCACAAAGGCAAGCGACAAAAGATGCCGGTAAAATAGCAGGTATGGAAGTGTTGAGAATCGTTAACGAACCTACTGCCGCTGCTTTGGCATATGGGTTGGATAAAGAGACCGATCAGAAGATCATGGTATTCGACTTAGGCGGTGGAACATTTGACGTTTCTATTCTTGAAATCGGAGACGGTGTTTTCGAAGTGCTGGCAACAAATGGTAATAACCGCTTAGGAGGAGATGACTTTGACCAAAGAGTCATGAACTGGTTGATCAGCGAATTTAAAAAAGACAGTGGAATTGATCTGTCTTCTGATAAAATGGCTATGCAACGTTTGAAAGAAGCTGCTGAAAAAGCCAAGATTGAATTGTCCACAGTGATGACCACCAACATCAATCTGCCCTTTATCACAGCTGACGCAACAGGTCCTAAACATATGGACGTAACTTTGACCCGCGCGAAATTTAATGAATTGACAGCAGACCTTGTGGAAAAAACAATGGAACCCACCAGAAAAGCAATGTCAGATGCCGGTTTAACCGCAAAAGAAATTAACAAAGTATTGATGGTAGGCGGATCCACCAGAATTCCTGCTGTTCAACAAGCGATTAAAGATCATTTGCAACAAGAACCTTTCAAGGGCATTAATCCTGATGAGTGTGTTGCAGTGGGTGCAGCAATTCAAGCCGGTGTATTGACCGGTGACGTGAAGGATTTGTTACTTTTGGACGTAACACCTCTTTCTTTGGGAATTGAAACATTAGGCGGTGTATTCACGAAGCTAATCGAAAGAAATACCACCATTCCTACCAAGAAGAGCCAGATATTTTCCACAGCAGCAGACGGACAGACTGCCGTTGATATTCATGTTCTACAAGGTGAAAGAGAAATGGCGTCCTATAACAAGACATTAGGCAAGTTCCAATTAACCGGAATTGCTCCGGCACCTCGTGGAGTTCCTCAAATCGAGGTGGCATTTGATATCGATGCCAACGGTATTGTTCACGTTTCAGCAAAAGATATGGGTACCGGACATGAGCAAAAGGTGACCATCACGGCATCTACCAACTTGACGGATGCAGAAGTTGACAAAGCGGTGAAGGAAGCTGAAAAGTTTGCTGCGGAAGATAAGAAAAACAAGGAAAATGTTGAGGTTAGAAACAATGCCGACAATGCTGTGTATCAAGCAGAGAAAACCTTAAAGGACGTAGGCGATAAATTAGACAGCAACGACAAAGCAAAGGTGCAAGCCGAAATCGATCACGTCAAGGAAGCGTTAAAAGGCAATGACACAGAAAAAATAAAGAATGCTGCAGATAAACTGCAACAAGTGTTCTATGATTTGTCTTCGAAGATTTATCAACAGAATCCGAATATGGGACAAAATGAGCAAGGACATCAAGAACAACCGGAACAGGATAATGTTTATGATGCAGATTACGAAGTCGTTGATGACGAAGACGAAAAGAAATAATGAGTATTGAATGATCTATAAGAAAGGTTTACTAACCTGAATTATGAAATTAAGCGTAGTAAAGACTTCATTTTTCGAAGTCTTTACACGCTTTCATTTTATAATGCTACAAATTCGATCAGTTGGACCGACATTTGATCTACATTTTTCGTAACTTGCAGTGTATACTGAAAATGTGCTATAATGATTCGGATTTTTAAGAAATATATTTGTAAGGAGTGGTCATGTGGCTGACAAAAGAGACTACTATGAGGTGCTGGAAATCAGCAAAAGTGCTACAGATGATGAAATAAAAAAAGCATATAAAAAACTGGCAAAGAAATATCACCCGGACTTGAATCCGAACAATAGCGAAGCGGAATCAATGTTTAAGGAATTAAATGAAGCATACAGTGTTTTAAGTAATAAAGAATCAAGACAAAAATATGACATGTACGGCCATGCCGGGATGAATCAATCCGATTTCGGAGGATTCGGAGATTTCGGTTTTGGTGACATATTCGACACTTTCTTCGGAGGATCTCCTTTTTCTTCCGGGGCAACTCGTAACGGACCTCAAAGAGGTGCCGATTTACAGTCTATGATGGATTTAACCTTTGAGGAAGCTGCTTTTGGAACGGAAAAAGAAATTTCTGTGATGAAAAATGTCAAATGTACCACATGTAACGGCAGCGGTGCAAAGGAAGGTACAAAACCCTCTAAGTGTAAGCATTGTAATGGAACCGGTAAAATCAACACAAGGCAAAATACAATACTGGGCTCTTTTATGAACGTGAGAACTTGCGAGATCTGCAATGGTTCAGGTGAAGTCATCGAGCAACCTTGTCCTGATTGTAACAATGGTACGATCCGAAAAAAGACTTCCATACATGTAAAAGTTCCCGCCGGAATTGATGACGGTCAAACATTAACATTGAGGAGAGAAGGACAACCCGGTGTTAAGGGCGGTCCTTCAGGGGATTTATACATTGGTATACGAGTGAAGCCTCACTCAATCTTTGAAAGGCAAGGTAGCGACCTTCATTGTGAATTCCCGATTACATTTACCCAGGCTGCATTAGGGGCTGATTTAACTATTCCGACGTTAGAGGGATCCTTATCCTATAAATTGCCGGAAGGCACTCAAACCGAGACGATTGTCCGGTTTAGAAACCATGGAATTCAGCAATTGAGAAGTACAAACAAAGGTGACTTGTATGTTCGTTTTTCTGTGGAAGTTCCTAGAAACTTGAGTGCAAAACAAAAAGAGCTGTTACGTGAATTTGATAATACATGTGACGGTAAGAAAAACAATGCTAAACAAACCGGATTCTTAGATAAGCTTAAAGAGGTTTTTAAACTATGAATTGGTATGAAGTTACGGTATCGACAAACAAAGAGGATGTGGATTGGGTTTCGGAAATACTGCTTGATCAAGGTTGCGGCGGTGTTACCGTAGAAGACCCCGAAGAAGTGCGAGATCGTTTGGAAAACCCCTTGCCTTTGGATTATGTGGGAGAAGACTTGGTGGAGAATATTCCTCGGAACTATTCGGTCAAGGCATATTTTTGCATTGATTCTGATATTGAATTGATCAAAGGTGAAATCAATAGAAGAATCAAGGAATCCTGCAACGGGAAAAACGATGTGGTTGTCAATGTGGTGGATGATCAAAACTGGAACTCCTGGAAAGAGTACTTTAAACCTTTTAAGTTGATCGACAATATGACTGTGGTTCCAAGCTGGGAAGAATATCATCCTAGTGCTGATGAAAAAATAATCAAGATGGATCCGGGAATGGCTTTTGGCACAGGAACCCATGAAACTACAAGGCTTTGTGCCCAAATGATTGATCGTTACCTGACAAATGGAGATACTTTTTTGGATTTAGGTACAGGAACAGGAATTTTATCCATCATCGCCAGCTTAAAAGGTGCCGGTAAAATCACAGCTGTGGATATTGACGATGCTGCCGTAAGAGCTGCCAAAGAAAATTTTCAGGCTAATGATATCGCCGGTATCGAGGTGATCAAAGGTACCTTGGAATCGGTGAAGGGTGAGAAGTTCCATATGATTGCAGCTAATATATTGGCTGAGGTTTTAATTGATTTGGCTATTGATATGAAACAAACATTACATGAATCCGGCTTCATCATACTATCCGGTGTGATTAGAAAAAAAGAAAAAGATGTGAAGGACGCATACGAACAAAACGGATTTCAGCTGTTGGAGACAATCGTTGAAAACGATTGGGTAGCGATGGTGTTTCAGTGACAAGATTTTATATCGAACAACAAAATATAGCTGACGGTAAAATCCTGATCAAAGGGAAGGATGTCAACCATATCCTAAAAGTATTGCGTAAAAAGGAGAATGACATGTTGGAGTTATGCAACAGTGATAATCTGCTGTATAACGGACATATCACCTCAATTTCCCAAGATTTTATTGAAGTTACAATTGACCGTACAAATGAGAATATAACCGAACCGGCCACTAAATTAACAATCCTTCAATGTATACCGAAGGGGGATAAAATGGCTGTTGTTATACAAAAGTGTGTTGAGTTGGGCGCCTTTGAAGTGGTTCCGGTATTATCCGAGCGATGTGTATCTCGACCGGAGAACAAAAAGGTGACCCGATGGAATGCCATATCTGAGGAAGCTGCAAAACAATGCAAGAGGGGAAGGATTCCGAAAGTTTCTGATATATCGGAGTTTAATCATGCAGTGGATTTGACCGATACTGATTTAAAGATCATTTGTTATGAATTGGAAAAGGCACAAACATTACATGATTTAAATCTTGTTCCTGATAAAGTAAAAACAATATCCGTGTTGGTCGGACCGGAAGGCGGCCTGAGCGAAAAAGAAGTGGAATATGCTTGTAAAAAGGGATTTGTTCCGGTATCTTTGGGTAAGAGGATTTTGAGAACCGAAACCGCAGCGCCTACTGTTGCGGGCATTATCATGTTTTGCATGAATGAAATTTAAGAGCAATTAAACAAGGCTGGTATATAAAATATGCTTAGAAGTATGACAGGTTACGGTAAAGGTGAACGTACAATCGAAGGACATTATTTCAAATTTGAAATAAAGAGTGTTAACCATCGGTATTTGGACATTTCCATCAGGATGCCCAGACAGTTTCAATATATGGAAGATAAATTCAAGAATATGATTTCAGACAAAATTACCCGAGGGAAAATTGAGGTATTTGTCAATTATGAGTGCTATTCAGAAGGACAATATGAAGTTCATGTGAACAAAAGTCTGGCGAAAATATATAAAGAAGCATATGAATCCATCAGTGAGCTTTTGAATATTGAAAATGATTTGACTGTATCCAATTTAACCAAAGCGACAGATGTCATTTTGTTGAAATCCATGGATGAAGATGAAGAAAAGCTCACTGAAATTGCATGTTCTGTTTTGGATGAAGCGTTAGACAGAATCTTAAAGATGAAAACCGAAGAAGGATCAAAATTATCACAGGATATTCTATTGAAAAATGAGGAAATTCTGAAGCGTTTGACTGATGTTGAACAAATCGCACCCTTAGTTCCTGTTGAATACAAGGAAAGATTGATGAAGCGCTTGGACGAGTTCATCAAAAACGAGACACTGGACGAAAGCAGAATTATCACTGAAGTAGCGCTTTATGCAGATAAATGCAGTATTGACGAAGAAATTGTACGGCTGAAAAGTCATATAGGTCAATTAAACGGTATGATCAAACAAAAAGCATCTTCCGGTAAAAAGATGGATTTTTTGGTTCAGGAGATGAATCGGGAAATTAACACCATAGGTTCGAAGGCGAATAATCTTGATATCACAAAGTGTGTTGTTGATATGAAAAGTGAATTGGAAAAGATCAGAGAACAAATTCAGAATATTGAATAAGCTTCATAATACCGGTATAATGATGGTTACAATAAAAATACCGGTTCAAAATGATTTGGATGAACGTTATGTTATGTATATAACACAGAAAATTGGAGGTTATAGATGAAATTAATTAATATCGGATTCGGCAACATGGTTTCGGCTGATCGGCTTGTAGCGATTGTCAGCCCCGAATCAGCACCAATCAAAAGGATCATCCAGGAAGCGAAAGACAGGGGTATGCTTATCGATGCAACTTATGGAAGAAGGACAAGAGCAGTTATTTTTACAGACAGTGATCATATTATTCTATCAGCTGTACAACCTGAAACGGTTTCCAACAGATTGAACAGCAAAGAAACAGAGGAATTATTAAGTGATGGCGCCAAGAGTTAATGATATGAATGAAGGATTATTATTTGTTTTTTCTGCACCTTCCGGAACCGGAAAGAGCACTATATTAAATAAAGTTGTGAATGAGGATCCGAATATTGAGTATTCTGTGTCTGCAACAACCCGTTTACCCAGAAAAGGGGAAACGGATGGCAAGGATTATTTCTTTTTGGATCGAGAAACTTTTATTGATAACATCAAGCATGATATGATGTTAGAATATGACATCTATTGCAACAATTATTACGGCACATTAAAAAATGCCGTAGAAGAACCCATGAAAAACGGAATTGATATTATTTTGGAAATTACAGTCCCGGGTGCGTTGCAAGTTAAGAAAATTTATCCCGACTGTATCATGGTCTTTATTGCTCCTCCTGACTTGAAAGAGTTAGAGAGAAGAATTCGCAGAAGAGGCACCGAAGACGACTATGTGATACAAAAGAGATTGCAACGTGCTGCAGAAGAAATGAAGTATATCAATCAATATGATTATGTTGTCATTAATGATGATTTGAATAAAGCGGTGAATGAAGTTAAACAATTGATTATAGAGAATAGAAAGAAGCGGAGGAATATCAATCATGATGAATAAACCGACATTAGCAGAGCTTATGGATCAAGGTGGTATAGACAACAAGTATGCATTGGTTATAGCCATTGCAAAAAGAGCGAGAAGAATTGCATCAGGTGAAAAGCCTTTAGTTGATGTTGAAACGGTTAAACCTGTTTCTATAGCTGCAATTGAATTGGCTGACGGGAAAATACATTACTACAGACGTTCAGAGCAAACAACAAATGAAGCAGTCGGATGATCAACTATTTGTAAATTTGAAATATAATGTGAATTAAAAGGAAGGAGTCAATATGGCTGTTGAAAAGACCATGGAAAAGATTGTAGCCCTGTCTAAAAATCGCGGGTTTGTATTCCCGGGTTCAGATATATACGGAGGCTTGGCGAATGCATGGGATTATGGTCCTTTGGGCGTCGAGTTAAAAAACAATGTAAAAAGGGCTTGGTGGAAGAAGTTCGTACAAGAAAATGAATATAATATAGGGTTGGATTGCGCTATTTTAATGAACCCCCAGGTATGGGTGGCATCAGGGCACGTCGGCAGTTTTAGTGATCCTTTGATTGATTGCAAGGAATGCAAAGCCAGGCACAGAGCGGACAACTTGATTAATGATTACAATAAAGAGAATGAGATTTCACTAAATGTGGACGGTTGGTCGAATGATGAATTGTTCGCTTACATTAAAGAAAAAAACATCGTTTGCCCTTCATGCAAAAAGATGAATTTTACGACCATTAGAAAATTTAACTTAATGTTCAAAACATATCAAGGCGTTACGGAAGACTCAAATGCCGAGATCTATTTAAGACCGGAAACCGCACAAGGGATTTTTGTAAACTTTAAAAATGTACAAAGAACAACAAGAAAAAAGATCCCCTTTGGTATCGGACAAATCGGCAAGTCATTCAGAAACGAGATTACACCGGGAAACTTTACATTTAGAACAAGAGAATTCGAACAAATGGAATTGGAATTCTTCTGTGAACCGGGAACGGATCTGGATTGGTTTGAATATTGGAAAAAATTCTGTTTTGATTGGCTCCTTAATTTCGGTTTAAAAGAAGAAAATCTGAAGATGAGGGATCATACAGCAAAAGAGTTGTCATTTTATAGCAAAGGCACAACGGATATCGAATTCAAATTCCCATTTGGTTGGGGTGAATTATGGGGTATCGCTGATCGTACAGATTATGATTTAAAACAACACATGGAACATTCAAAGGATGACTTGTCTTATTTTGTTCCGAATACCAATCAAAAATACATTCCTTATGTAGTCGAACCTTCACTAGGAGCAGATCGTGTTACTTTGGCCTTCTTATGCGAAGCATATGACGAAGAGGAAGTAAATGACGGTGATGTGCGAACGGTATTAAGGTTCCATCCTGCTATTGCACCGACGAAAATCGCTGTGTTACCGTTATCGAAGAAACTTGGCGATGAAGCTCATGAAGTATATATGAAGCTGAACAAGCATTTTGTATGCGAATATGACGAAACCGGCAGTATTGGAAAGCGATATAGAAGACAAGATGAAATCGGTACACCTTATTGTATAACATTTGATTTTGATTCTCAGCAAGACCATTCTGTCACTATTCGTGAAAGGGATTCCATGGAGCAGGTGAGAATACCCATTGATGAGCTGCTGAATTATTTTGATAAGAAATTTGATTTTTAAATAAATTATAAAGGTAGAGAGCACCTTTTACAGGGTGCTTTTTTCATGAAAAATCTTTGAAGCAATATGAAATATCGATGTAGTATTTCTTGCAAAATCAATAAAAAAAGCATTTATGAAACCATAAAATAACGGTTTATTTGAAATTTTTCATTCCCATTGAATTATTTCTCTCTCGCTGTAATCCCTTGATTTATAAGGATTTTCGTTTAATTATTAACATGTTGGTTACCTGTATTTACCAATGAATTTTTAATTGCAAAACAAGCTTAAAATGATTGATTATTTCCTTATCTTAGTATACAATATATCAGAAAAGTGACTTTCCATTTTTTATATAATCAAAATCAAATAGCTTTGTTGCTTTTGTGTATTTATTGTTTTGATGTAAATAATAAAATTGGTAATAACAAAGTTATAAATAAGCAAAATAGAAGAGAAGTCAATACAGGAGGATTTTATGGCAAAATATGTTTACCTTTTTACTGAAGGAAATGCCGGAATGAAAAACTTATTAGGCGGAAAAGGTGCAAACTTAGCCGAAATGACCGGCTTGGGATTACCGGTTCCTAGAGGATTTACAATATCTACTGAGGCTTGCACACGATACTACAATGATGGAAAAATCGTTTGCGCCGATGTGGAAGACCAGTTGATGGAAGCATTAGCTGCTACAGAAAAAATAGTTGGCAAAAAGCTCGGAGATCCTAATAATCCGTTTTTAGTATCTGTACGCTCCGGTGCAAGAGCATCTATGCCCGGTATGATGGATACCATTTTGAATCTTGGTCTTAATGACACAGTTGTTGAAGGTTTGGCTAAATTAACAAATAACGAACGATTCGCATATGACAGCTACAGAAGATTCATCCAAATGTTTTCAGACGTTGTTATGGAAATACCCAAACCTAAGTTTGAAAAAATATTAGAAAATGCTAAAGATGCAAAAAACATTCATTTAGATACTGATTTGACAGCAGATGATCTGAAGGAAATTGTTAAGGAATATAAGAAATTATATAAGAATGAAAAAGGTACGGATTTCCCGCAAGAACCAATCGAACAGTTGATGGAAGCCATCAAAGCTGTTTTCCGTTCATGGGACAACCCTAGAGCCATCACATACAGAAGGCTGAACGATATCCCCGGTGATTGGGGCACAGCTGTTAACGTACAAGAGATGGTTTATGGAAACATGGGTGATGATTCCGGAACCGGTGTTGCATTTACCAGAAATCCATCTACCGGTGAAAAGAAAATATACGGTGAATTCTTGATGAATGCACAAGGGGAAGATGTTGTGGCAGGTATTCGCACACCTCAACCTTTGGATCAATTGCAAAAAGTGAATCCGGCAGTTTATGACCAATTTATCAACATAGCCAATATATTGGAAAATCACTATCGTGATATGCAGGATATGGAGTTTACCATTGAAAAGGGTAAATTGTTCATGCTTCAAACAAGAAACGGTAAGAGAACTGCAGCTTCTGCTATTAAAATTGCAGTTGATTTAGTAAATGAAGGTTTGATAACCAAAGAAGAAGCCATTATGAAAGTGGATCCGAAACAATTGGATTCATTGTTGCATCCTGCATTTGATACAAAAGCATTAAAGAGTGCACAAGTCATTGCAAAAGGATTGCCGGCTTCTCCGGGTGCTGCAACAGGTGCGGTATATTTTACAGCTGAAGATGCTAAAAATGCCGTTAAAGCAGGAATTGCTAAAGTCATTTTAGTGCGTACAGAAACATCACCGGAAGACATTGAAGGAATGCATGCTTCACAAGGTATTTTGACCGCAAGAGGCGGTATGACATCTCACGCAGCTGTTGTTGCACGTGGAATGGGCACATGCTGTGTTGCCGGTTGTTCAGAAATATCTATTAACGAAGAAGAAAAATATTTCACTGACAAATTTGGTAACAAGATATTAGAAGGTGAAAACATTTCATTAGACGGATCCACCGGGAATGTATACAAAGGTGAGATTAAAACAGTTGCTCCTGAAATGACAGGTGATTTCGGTAAGTTTATGGGTTGGGCTGATGAAATAAGAACACTGAAAGTAAGGACAAATGCTGATTCTCCGAATGATGCGCAAGTAGCAATCAATTTTGGAGCAGAAGGAATCGGACTATGCAGAACAGAGCATATGTTCTTTGAGCCTGACAGGATCCCTGCAATCAGAGAAATGATCGTATCTGAAACTGAAGGTCAAAGAAGGAAAGCCCTTGCAAAATTGCTTCCCATACAGCGTAAAGACTTTGAAGGAATCTTTAAAGCCATGGGTGGATATCCTGTAACCATTCGATTCTTGGATCCTCCTTTGCATGAATTCTTGCCTCAAGCTGAAAAGGACGTTCAAGACTTGGCAAATACCATGGATATATCTTATGAGAAGCTGAAAAGTATCATTGACAGTTTGCATGAATTAAACCCCATGCTCGGACACAGAGGTTGCAGGTTGGCTATATCATATCCTGAAATAGCTGAAATGCAAACGAGAGCTATCATCGAAGCTGCTGTGAATGTAACAAAATCCGGTTTAAAGGTAAAACCTGAAATCATGATACCATTAGTCGGAGATGTTCGTGAATTAAAATATGTCCAAGATGTGGTTGTTCGTGTAGCGAATGAAGTCATTAAGGAAACAAATGTTCATATCGATTATTCTGTAGGTACTATGATTGAGATTCCAAGAGCTGCATTGACGGCTGATAAAATAGCGGAAGAAGCTGAATTCTTCTCCTTTGGAACCAATGATATGACACAAATGGCTTATGGATTAAGCAGAGATGACGCAGGTAAAATCCTTGAGGATTATTATGAGAAGAAGATTTATGAATTTGATCCTACAGCTCGCTTGGATCGTGAAGGCGTAGGTAAATTAGTTGCCATAGCAGTTGAATTAGGAAGAAAAACAAGACCTGACATCAAACTGGGTATCTGCGGAGAGCATGGGGGAGATCCTTCATCCATCGAGTTCTGCCATAATGTCGGATTGTCTTATGTATCCTGTTCACCGTATAGGGTGCCCATCGCTAGACTGGCGGCAGCTCAAGCTAGAGTAACCGAGTTATCCGGTAAATCGAACTTGGGACAAAAATAAGACCGAACCTATATACAAAGGCTTTGAAAGTTTTAGTATAGAAGGATGTAAGGGTGATATCTTAAGAGGTGTCACCCTTTTGTAATACAGCTATTACGGAACACTTTTTCGTTTTTAATTAAGAAATAAATAAATTAAAGAATTTACCGCTTTAAGCCGTACAGCAATATTCTGAAGTGATCACGAATCTGCCCTTTTAACTCGAAATTCGGATAACGAATACACCATTCAAAGACAACACCTCTAATAGCTAGGATTAAGTGTTTTGATAGAGAATCAATTGGTATGTCCTCTCTTAGTTCTCCCTCTTGGACTCCTTTCTCTAGTATATCCGCAAACATTTTATAAAGATCTCTGCTATAGTCCATTGCCGACCCGGTATAAATCGTTTTTGTAAGGTGTGCTTTATAAAGAATCTTCATATTGTCCAAACCAATATTAGATTCGATAAAATCAGAAATTCTTTCTACCAATAGATGTAATATATCCAGGGAAGATTCGGATTCAGGAAGTGACAATAAAAAAGATTTATAGTCCTTATCTGCTATGTTAGTGAAATCATTCACCAAGTCGACTATCAGCGCATCTTTGGATTCGTAATACACATAAAAGGCACCTTTCGATACACCCGCGGCCTCCACGATAGAATCCACACTTACGTTTTCTATGCCATGTTCTGCAGCCAATTGGCTTGCGGCTTCAAAGATTTTTCTTTTTGTTTTAATCGCCTGTTGTTTTCTTTTATTCGTTTGCTCTTTCTTCATATCTTCCTCGAAATTATAAAATTTATTGTGTGTTTTTTTCTTGGATGCTATAATGTGACTGCGGTATGTGACTATGGACACTGAAAACATCAAAGCTATTATACCACGCATCATATTACTTTTATAGTCAGTGTTCAAATAGGTTTTCAATAGATGCATTTTGCTTATGCATTTTATTGGCTCTTAAATAAAAATATAATCATTTAAAGGATGATGTTGGCTCTGGAAGAATACATATATATTTCGGGAGCAAATCCCTGTTTACGGTGGAAACCAGACATGTACATATAATAATTGTCACGAATTGAGAGTCAGGATTGCGGATCAATTTATAAAACAGTATGGTACACACATCGTATTTGAAAACATAACATTCAATTACGGACAGGAATATATAGACAATG
>CALCRE010000210.1 GCA_937894465.1 uncultured Clostridia bacterium | reverse complement strand
AGAGAAATATGCCACCGTCCTTTGAACGGATTAGATTAGGTGAATACACATTCACGTCACCCGGCAACGTTTGGGCAAGTATTTGATGATCCTGCCAAGTGAGTCCACGGTCAGAAGAGATTTTCCTAACAATCCGGGTGGTTGCATAGTCACTTCCATCCCCGGAAAACTCCATGTAAGCTAAGAATAAGCGGCCGTGAGTAAGTTCAATGACATCTCCTTCGCTTTTCCGCGTAAAATCCTTTGTGCTTTTGGCAACGGTAATAATCTGTACCATATCAAAACCTCCAAAAAATGGATTGTGTTTTCCTAACAAGTATACCATATGAAAAGATCAATGACTGATATTATATTTGATTTAAAGGTATAACCATACTAAAATAGTTGAAACGGATGAATACTAAAGGAGCAGATAAAGACGGAGTTGATGATATGCTGTGCCAAATAACGTTTGAAAACTTTAAATCATTCAAAAAGCAAGCTTTGTTAGATCTATTTGCAGAAGATCTGCAAGAGCATGAGAAAAGCCTGATCATAGATCCGTATGACGGTGAATCCTTTCTGCCCGTTATTGCCATATACGGACCAAAAGCCGGTAAGCAGGATATTATAGAAGCCTTTACTCACCTTATTCAAAAAGTGCTTCTGTGTGAAACAAATGGTCATATCTCAGAGAAAACCACCGGAACTTTTGACATCCTCTTTCGCATTGACCAAAGGGAGTTTCGTTATCAACTACATGTGTTGAATTCTATGATTCAAGAGGAGAACCTATATTTCAAAGATCTTGTAACCCGTGAATATTCCATCATATTCGAACGGAATGGAAAAGATGTTTATATGAGCAACCAACTAAGTGCAATAAAAGACTTTCATACCAATTCCACAATACCATTGCTGACCTATTTAAAGGAGTACGATGAAAACAGAATCATTCAAGACATATTCACATGGTTTTCAAAATGTCAAATCCTAAAGCCGGATGAAATAATTGAAGAAATGTTGTTAGGTAGTTTGCATAACGGAAATCTCGTGATCGTACAAAATATTGATACACAGTTTTCAACGGAATCATTTATGAATATAATCGGATTGTTCAAAAATTCGAATGTGAATAAGAACAAAGCTCAATTGATTTTCTCAACAGATGACACAAGTATTATGAATTCAACAATTTTGCGAAGAGATGAAATCTGGTTTTCGGCTCTTAATAAGAAAAACCAATCCAAATTGTATTCTCTTGTTGAATTCAAGAAAGACTCCAATACAAAAGTGCTTGAAGAAAATTATGCAAAAAGGTATTCGGAGGGGAGATACGGTGCAGATCCCGATCCGAAACAGGGGGAAAATCCATGAGTGATCAGCCCTTGAAGGCAACGACAAAAGAAAAAATAGAATCCGTCATGGAAAGAAAAAGAAAACAAATCGAAGTGCTTCAACCGCTACCACCTTATACGGCGATTTTCTGTGAAGGAATCAAGACAGAACCTCTTTACATTCAAGGCTTTACAAACAAAATCAATCAAAAGTACAAGGATTATACAACAAAAGATCGAATAATTGTGGTCGGGACGGGGCGAGGTGCAAGAAGTCTGCTATACTATGCAAGAAAAAAGGTCCGATCGGATTTTCCCATGTGTCAAGTGGTCTGGTTATTGTATGATAAGGATGATTTTACCGATGACGATTTTGACAATACACAATACAGTGTCCAAGACAGGGTTTCAAAACAAGAATACCATGTGGCATGGTCCAATGAATGTATTGAACTATGGTTTCTGTTACACTTTCGCCCTTTATTTTCTCATATAGGAAGAGCGCGGTATAGAAAAATATTAAGGGAGTACTTTCCGTACAAAAAGAATATGGAGGGCATATATGACATCCTCAAGGATAGAACACACATTGCCGTATCTCGTGCAAAAACATTGTATGACAACTACAAAGAAGGCACTCCCCCTTCAAAGATGGCTCCGGCAACCAGAATGCACGAGCTGATCGCCTTCTTGTGGGAATACCTGTAGCAATCCGGACTAGCTCACGAAATTGTTCTAAGATACTCAATTCCATTGTTCAGACAACAAAAACTCACGTATATGCATGTGTTTTATACCGTTCCGACTCATATCGAAATCATCATATGATACAACATACTTGGGGAAATTATCCTTGATCTCATTATATACTCCAAATTCTCGTTGGATTGTCTCCTCTGATGCAAGCAGATACGCCACTTGAACATAGAGCTTTTGATTTTGATTTTCAGCGATAAAGTCGATCTCCTTCTCTCCGGCTTTTCCAACTGTAACCTTATATCCGCGCCGTAAGAGTTCCATATATACAATGTTCTCAAAAATGAGATTTATATTCTTCATATTGCCGCCGAAAACCGCCTCTCTAATGCCTTGATCAACAATGTAGTATTTTTCATTGACAGCTAGAATCTTCTTTCCCTTTAAATCCTGTCTACGGACACAGTAGAAAAGAAAAGCATCCTCGCAAGCTTTAATGTAGTTAAGAATTGTATCCGGTGCAACAATGCGCCCTTCGCTTTTGAGGTATTTTGAAATTGCCGTCGCGGAGAAAACAGTCCCGACATTTGCTGTTATATATGCAATGATACGCTCCAACAAATCAACATTCCGAATGTTGTTACGTTTTACGATGTCTTTAAGAACAACGGAGTTGTAAAGGTCTTCCAAGTACAGGCGGCTCGGTTGTTCTGCATATCGGAGGTTTCGTAAATACGGCATCCCTCCGCAAGTTAAATATAGGGAAAACATCGTTCTTGAATCAGTATCAGGAAAAACCATGTGATACAGCTGTGAAAACTCTCTAAAGGAGAAGGGAAAAATCACAAACTCTACATATCTGCCCGCGAGGTATGTAGCCAACTCACCTGATAGCAGTTTGGCATTTGAACCAGTGATATAGATGTCACTGTCAAATTCGATTCGAAATGAATTGATACATTTTTCCCAACCATCAACTTCCTGAATCTCATCAAAAAAAAGATATGTCTTTCCGGAAATACTTTTTACCCTCTGAATAACCTCTTTGTGTAGTGCCTCGGCATAACAAAGATGAGCGTTGCTCATATTCTCAAAATTGATCGAAATAAGCTGATCCTCCTTTACACCGGATGCGACCAGTTCTTGTTTAATCAAATCCAACATGACCGACTTTCCGCTACGTCGGAAACCGGTTAAAACTTTAATAAGATCATTTCCGATAAAAGGTCGTATACGGCTCATATATAGCTCTCGATTTATCATAAATAAAACTCCTTTTAAAAACTTAATATCATTATATCGAAGTTGTACCCTAAACTCAAGTTCGTTGGTGCGCTTCTGTTAGCTACAACTTATAAAGTTTATGTATCTACAAAGAACAACACCTTAACCGGATGATACATTACAAATTATGAAGAATTAAATCTCTATACCGTTTTGTTATAGAAGATCTTCGCCCGATGATATCTGTACCACATGCAGCATTTCATCAAATAGCTCCCACATGATCGGTTATGTTCTCCTAAACATTACCTTTTTCCTAAGATTAATCTTGACACTCAAAGTCTATTCGTGTAAACTTTCAGTAGATTACACTGGTAAACTTTTAAGGAGAAGCAAATGAATGATCTTGCCGGTAAAATACAAGATGCGGAACTTGAAGTGATGCGCGTACTTTGGGAAAAAGCAGATGCAATGTCCCTCATTGATATTCGTAAAATACTATCTGACCGTTGCGGATGGGAAGATTCCACCATAAAAACTCTTCTTCGAAGACTTCTTGACAAGGGCATTGTCAGGTTGGAGAAACGCGGTGTATACAGCCCAGTGGTAACACGGGATGAATACATTCAATGGTCTACCCATACATTTATAAACAAGATTTTTTCAGGTAGTGCGAAAAACCTTGTAGCGACTTTGGTTTCGAACGAGCAACTAGATGAAAAAGACATAAAAGAACTCTCTGCCATGTTCAATGCAGGTGAAAAAAATGAATAATTTCCTTATCACAATTCTGTCTCTTTCAGCGTCCGGTTCCATATTGGCATTGATTTTGTTTATTTTAAAACCACTACTGAAAAACAAGGTATCCAAGGTCTTTTCCTATTACATATGGATTCTTGTCTTGTTGCGATTGATTGTACCTTACAGTGCACCGGTTAATATGATGGATGCTCCGCCTGAGCAAACTGTCAGTCCCACAATAGAAAATCCGGGCAAGGTTATGGAAATACTCGTCACAACACAACAAGTACCTGTGTTTTCATCACAACAGCCAAACAATACAACCGACAGTACCAAGGTGCCTATGAAACCTCAGCGGTCCCTCAGAAGCATTATTCAAGACAACCTTATATGGCTGTGGTTAGCAGGTACTGCTATATACTTCGGTTGGTTTTTCATTTCCTATGCAATCTTTTCGAGATATATAAGGCAATCCTTCACAATACCTCACGGCGATGATCTTGATCGTTTCAACCGGCTCATCAAAGATAAGAGAGTCCGGTTATTTTACAGCAGCTACACAACGACACCAATGTTAATCGGTGTTTTACACCCGGTAATTGTCCTGCCTCACTTCGCCTATGTTCACAATGGAAAGGAAAAAGAGCTCAAAGTTATCCTTTCTCACGAGTTGATTCATTACAGAAGAAAAGACATATTGTATAAATGGCTGGTTGTCATGGTGACATCGCTTCATTGGTTTAATCCTTTCATGATATGGATTCGAAAAGAAATAGAGCAAGCATGTGAACTCTCCTGTGACGAAGCGGTTATAAGGAACATGTCGGAAGATGAAAAACACTTTTATGGGAACACACTCATTTCTCTTGCTGCGATAAATAAAAACTATAAGTGTGTTCTTGCCACAACTCTATGCGAAGATAAAAAGAAATTAAAAGAAAGGTTACTGAGCATCATGAAATTCAAAAGGAAATCCGTAGGAGGGGTTGCTCTAATGCTGATTTTAACGCTTTTACTTGTAGGCTGTGCCGCCACATTAGGTGTTTCAGGTGTTCAAGAAACAACTCAACAGACAAAAGAGCATACTGAGATTAACAACTATGATGATGGGGAAATAGGCTCAGATCCTGCAAATCAAACAATTGTACGGCAAGTGACAGAGCAAACAACAAACAAACTTGATGATGTACAAAAAGGATCCGGTTCGGCAAATGATCTTCTTGCTTTAAAAACACAGGATAGATACGAAGACGGAAAAATATTCACGGACGTTCCCGAAGACTTTGTAAATACTTTCAAAGATAAAGTGGCAGCATTGACGATACCGGATGCCAGAAAAGGCGAAAGAGCCATCGACATTCAACAAGCAGAAGTAATTCAAGATCATGCCATATTATTTCTGGATTCCATCCCGGAGCAAAACATTTATCTGTATGGGTATTACAATACCGATTATCAACCCGGTTGCGGCCTTATTTTAGATATCGGTCTAGAGCAAAACGTTTACTTATTCCCTTATCGGTACATGACTAATACAATGCTATCACCTGATCTTAGCATAAGCAGCGACGGAAGCAAGATTTATGTCAACTGCCACACCGGTAGCGGAACAGGTGTAGCGGTTTCTGAACTTTATGTATTTCGAGTCGATAACAATCAAATCGAACCTTACTATATAGACATCAATGATTTAGTCAATCGTCTAGGCGAACAAATCTCTATTTCCTATGATTCGGATTACGAGAAGGTGACAGTTTCTTCCGACAGCAAGACTATATTAATTGATCGGCTAACATCATTTATCGGGGCGAATAATAATGATAATTTGTCACCAAGTAGCTTTTATTGTGGTGATTTCATTTACTTCATACAAGAAGGAGACTCCCTCAAAGTGAACTGGAATCCGGTGCTATATGCAAAAGAGCAACCGGGGGCACAATGCTATTTGTATAACTTGGATACTTTAGAAGCCGAGCTTTTCTTTATCTATGATAGCCATGGTAACATTACAGGCTTTGACATAGGCGAAGTAACGGCCAATACAGCACTCACCCGTGAAGCGAATCTTGACGGAGATGATTCAACAGATCTTATCAGCATAAAATACGACAGCACGAAAGCTACACTCACCGTTTACTTCGAGGATGGAACACTCGTGACAAAATCCATCGGCCACAACTCCGATGTCTCTTGGGCGTCTCCTTATTTATTGACAACAGGAGACTTTGATCGAGATGGAAAAAGCGAAATTGTTTTTGCACCGGCAATTTTCGGGAGTAACTATGGTGCCAAGGATTTATATATCTTACGATTGGAAGACAACAAGCTTGTTGAAATGCCGCAAAACTATGTAGAAGATACAACAATTAAAGATATCCCGTCAAAAACCCTTAATTACGAATATATGTGTATTAACATATCAGTGATTGACACAGACGACGGGCAGCTCCTTCGTATTCGATATTTGATCAATCCTCATGAGAACACTGCTTGGTATGTGGATGTCTTTTGGAACGGTCAAGCATGGCAAGTAGAAAACATTAGTGTGGGGTTCGCATATGGTGAATAACCTGTTTATCAGTACAATGAAATTTTTCTATTGCTGTAAATCGGCAGAAAGGTAATATCGCTACAGCAAATCCAATACAAACGCCCCGATGATTAATGTACGGCACCATCCAAGACAGTGCTCGAACACCTAGGATGTGATCTGTTTGGAGGTACTCTTCATTTGCTATTCATAAAGTTATTAAACCTTAATAGAATAGTAGAGTCATCCGAGTTAATCTCAAGGAAAAGGCTATGGATGTTCGAAATAAGAGCAATAAGGTTGGTTTTGTATGAAAACGTTGAAAGTAGTAGTACTCAGCAGAAAAATCCTGTTTCTTGCAATTTTTTTAATACTAAGTATCCAAGTCGGTTTGACATTGGTGGTACTTCGCCATACATATACACCCACTGTTGAATTTCAAGATCCGCAAAACGGAATTATTATAATTGATCCGGGTCACGGCGGTATAGACGGCGGGACAAACAGGGATGGATTATTGGAGAAAGACATTAATCTTTTGGTCGCGCTAAAACTGAAAGATATTTTAGAATTAAAAGATTATTCGGTTTTGATGACACGAGACGATGATATATCCTTAGAAGGCTTGGATCATTCAGGTTCCGGAAGACACAAAAGAGATCTGAACACCAGGGTAAGCCTGATTAATGCAAGCAATGCACAACTTTTTGTCAGTATTCATGTAAATAGCTCCAAAAGTCCAAAAGCAGATGGCTCCATCGTGTTTTACAGCAAGAGGCTTGAGCAGAACGAAACCCTTGCTTACAGCATACAACGTGCATTAAACAGCTTGATCGTCGACGGCATAAAACGTACAACACATAATCCACAAAAAGGTGATTATTACCTTCTGAATCATACGGACATTCCGGGGGTCATTATCGAAACGGCTTTTATATCAAATGCCAAAGAAAAGAAACTTCTAGGGGGAGATACATTCTGCACTCAGATCGCATCGGCAATATCAGAAGGGATAGAACAATATTTGAATGAGAGAACCTCAATCTTCAAGCCGAGTACATAATAAACAAAAGAGGCATTGTGAGATTCAGGTCACACAATGCCCCTTATACTATTAAATTTATCTTTACAGTATACTTGTTACAGAACCGTCCCACTTATAAATACTTGGATAAGCAATCGTACATTTTACCTGCGAAGGATCCGATGGCGCCTACGTCCGACCCCATGTTGATAAATTGGTAACCCATGTCCACCACCATATCCAATGTGTTTACATTGGCCACCGTTCCTGGGAATTTGCCATGTTTGCGAGCTGATTCAGCTACTTTTTTCCACGCTTCTACAACAGGAGGTGCTGTCAGTTGTCCCGGCAACCCTAATGTATTTGAATAATCACCGGGTCCGAAAAATATCATATCAATACCTTCCACACTACAGATGTCATCAAGCTCTTCAATGGCTTCAGGATCTTCAATTTGTATAATCACAAATTTTTCTTTTAATGAATGTTCTATGTATTCTTTTGTTGGCACCAGACAAAATGCACCGTCTGCATTGCCGCCATCTAAAGGTCTTCTCCCGACCGGTTGGAATTTAGTTGTTTTCACAACCTCCAATGCGTCTTTCTTGCCCATGACATGGGGTACCATGATTCCTGCAGCATCCATTTCAAACGGTCTTATGTAGTCACTGTAACTGCCTCTGCCCACTCTGACGACACAATCCACATCATAGGCTTTCGCAGCCAAAACTTGACACTCAATGGTTTCCATATTATTCGGAACATGCTCCAAACAAGTCCATACACAATCAAATCCTGACATTGCAGCAATTTGAACGGTTCTTATATCCGCTAAATTCGTTTTAAAACTACAAGCGATCTTACCTTTTCTTAATTTATCCAAAACTCGGCTTTTTCTTAATGGTACCATACAATTTTTATCCTTTCCGTGTTACCTGTCTATAGCCACATACTGATCGGTTTATTTGATGTTGTTATAGAATTCAAATGTTTTTACATCATCCAAGTTCCAGATTGCCACCCAGTCTTCCAATCCTGCGGCATAAAGCTGTTCAATGTATTGATCCCATTCAGAATCAACATTGGCAATTTGTCCTTCGTGAAATCTTTTACTAAAATCGTTTACAACTTCATTGATTTGAGGATTGGTCAGCTCTCTCAGCTCAGTGAACTCCTTATATAACTCTATCGGCATGGTGAATTCAGAATATAACTTGTCAGGTCTGATCCACAAACTGTCATCATAGAATCCTTTCGGGTTATGTACTTCCCAGAAATCCACCCATTGGACAGTGCATGCGTCATAATTCATGTAAGTTTTGTAATCATTAATAAAGTGAGCATTGCCAAATTGGCCGAAGCTCGGTTTCTCTCCTTTACCTTTGTATTGCGGAGGAATGATTTCCGGATCCGTCATAATCAAAGGACTGTTGAAAGGTTCACCGGACCATTTGTAATGAATGTTTTCAAGTCCCCATTTGTAGCGGATCCAATTGTCTCCGAAATTGGTGTAATTCAAAACTTGAAACAACCGAATGAGTTTTTCATCCGACACAGAAGCTGCGATAGGATAGGTAACAGCAGGATCCCAGTTGAATGTAGCATATGGACGGAATTTGCCGTTTTCACCCGGTACCGGGGTAATGACAAATCTTGCTTCGGAATCCTGTAACAAGATCGAAGCCGGAGGCCATTGCTCCATATCGGCATAAGTTCCTAAAATCCTGTAACCGCTTCTTGTGTTCATATATCCAACCTTGCCTGTAGCCCAAATGGATTGCAAATCACCTGCGGGAACAGTTCTCAGGTAACCTTTGTCAAGCATCTCTCCGACATACTGTAAAGATTCCTTATATGGAGTATACGCATAATAGGGCACATAGTCCCCGGTGGTAGGATCAAGATAGAAGTGAGTGTTGTTCTTGTCAAATCCCCACATGTTGTATGTTATATAGCTGTCATTGACAGAATTGGTATAGGTGGATCCATATGTATCATCTACACCGTTTCCATCCGGATCATCTTCCGTAAGTGCTCTTAATATTTCCTTGACATCATCAATTGAAAACTTGGTGTCTGTAAAATACACCGTATCATCAAAATCAGGTCTCACCACACCTTTCATAGGTGTAAGGTTATCCATCTCATAACCTGCACTTTCCAACCAATCCAAGCGCCATAGAGTAATCTGCCCTGTATGGGTGGCTCTTGGAGTCAATGCGGTTAGTCCGTAATACTCACCTTCCGTATCCGGTACCTTGTTCATATGAAAACCGATAGGGTCTTCTAACATTTTATTGTAATATCCCGGGTAGTATTGTTTAATCAAATCCAATGGGACGGTTCTTCCTAATCCGTTTTCCAACATGAAAATACCGCTTTTATAGTAAAATCCATAATCCGGTACGTCACCTGCAGCTAACATCATTTCCACCTGCTCATTTGCTCCGGATTTTACCTGGATATCCCACATATTGAATTCCACATTAAACATTTCTTCTAACTCGGTTTTATCCCAACGTCCTTCTACATGATCCGGATTACCAAGTAGATTAAACACAAACTTCTCGGCAAAAGGATTCACCGGCGGTGCCTCTGTAGTTTGGGCGGCTGTAGTAGTCGCCGTCGTTGTGACGGCTTTTGTCGTTGTTTGCGTTTTCTCCTCTTGAGTCGTAGTCACATCCTGTACCGGAGGAGTCTCTTGGGTTTGCCCGCAGCTGACAATGCTTGCCAGCATCATCATACACAAAACCATAACCAATAATTTTCTTTTCATAATAAAACCTTCTTTCTTCTATATTCTAAGAATATCGTACAGATATTTTCATATCCTCCAACCGGGCATCTACCATGAAAGAAACTTTAATATCATTTCTTCCTGTAACCAAATAATCAGGATCTATTTCATACAAGGAATAAATACCTTCATCATTTTTATAGACTGTTTCAAATCCGTTTACAAACACCTTTGCATTAAGCGGTCTCTCCTTCCACCTTATGCATAAATCCGCTTTTCCTCCGTTTCCTTTTACGTCTTCACCGATCATGATATAAACGATGACATTGCCTTGCTCATCGGCTTTAGCAGGTATCGCAGGATTGAGAACCGGTATGTTTAGAAATTCCGTGTAAGGATAGTTTCTTCCTGCTGCAACACCCATTCCGCGAATACTGACAAAGTAGTCTTTGTCTTTTGTCTTCATCTTCTCCGGATCCGCCATATCACGTGTCACAGACGAATTGTCTCCGGAATAACCTCTTAGGTCGTTGGCATTGTAATTAAATAAAAAGACACCATCCGCTCCGGCGGAAAAAGCCGTTTGGGCACGGGCACGATAGCATTTGACCGAATCCCGGTCTGCTCTTGCCTTTTCATCGGCAATTCTGTTTTCATCCAAGGACGCAATATATTTCACATCATATTTTTTAGCCAACAAGACGCTGTACGGGTGATCGTTCATTTTAAAGTATCCACCGGTGATAATGATATCCGGTAAGCCCTTTTCTAGCCAAGCTTTTAAATCCAGCCCGATGGTTTTGGCATAATCCAATGAATCCGGAACCTTGATTGCAAACAAAATCGCTCTTTGCCGTTCCACACTTTTTCTAATAATATACTCTTTGATACGGACCATCAACTCTGTCATCATATAGCACTCTTCTTGTGTGGCAGGATACCCCTCTGCCGTTGTAGTGAAAAAAACAGGATGCCTGAAGAAGTCCAGCTCGATTCCGTCGATATCATAATTGTCACATATTTCTTCAACAAACCGATAGGCATATTCCCTTATATCCTCAATGGCATAATCGACAGCAGACCAAGCGCCATATTTTTGGTTCTTTGCTCTGTTTTTTAATAACCTTTCCGGATGCTCCGACTTAATCTTATTATTGTAAAAACATGCGATCGGGCCGGGTTGATTGGACGCATCATGAGTATCATTCATTCGCATACCCCAGAATAACTCCAGGTTGTTAGCATGACAGAAGTTCAATACGATTTCCAAGCAATCAGTACCTTGTGCAACTAATTTATGTGCGATGTTGTTCTCATATCTGTCGGCAGTTACACCAAACAGTTGACCGTTGATGGTGTTATGTGTGAATTGACCGAACCCGGAGCTTCTTGTTGTGTAGATAAGAGTGTCAACTCCGCTGCCTACAAGTTGTACCGTTCTTTTACTCAACAGCTCTTGAGCTGTTGCTTCTTTGCACTGGATAGCCACGTCACCACCATCATTGTCGAACAGCACTCTTCGTGGTTTATGTAAAACTTCTTCTTTTAATTCTTTGTATGTTTTCATAGCTCGCCCTCCAATAAAGAGTTATAGGTCCACATAAGGTGCTACCATGTAGGCTCTTCTTTCAAGTTGGTCCTTCTCCTTTTCATTCGCCCATCTTTCAAAGCGTTCCGGTAAAGGCAAGTAATACAGCAGTTCCGGTTTGTATCGGATAAAGGGTTCGGCATAACCGGTTCTCATTCTGTTTCCATTGACTCCGAAAGAAGTTTCTACGGATTTTCTTGCATAATTTCCGCTGTATTGTTGACTGCTCATACAGTTTCTTGCTCTTGTGATTTCTTCAACCACATCCGACACATCCACAAACACATCGCAATAGCATGTGGTGTCAGCATCTAATGCAGTAGCTTTAAAATTATAATTATCCGGAAAAGCAAAAAACAATTGCGCCGTCTTGTGAGCAGGATTCGGATCGTCAAAGTCAATACTGCCTGCAAAGCCCATGGCATGAACCACCATCGTTCCGATTTGCGGGTGTTGCCCGATCCCCATGTTGATTTTAGGATAATGAGTAATCAGAATGTCAGGCTTCACTTCCCGGATCAGCTTTGCGATGGCAATGATGTTCGGCTCGTTAACAAGGTTGATTTTATCCTCAACTCCCAAAAAACGAACATCCTCTATGCCTAAAATCTTACACGCATTGCTAACTTCTTTGTACTTGATCGAGCTTCGATCATCTCGTATGGCTTTCGCTTCTTCCGGCTTCTGGCCGCCACCTGTATATCGCAATTGATCCGATACTACCGCATCATGAACTCTGACACCTTGCAGTACGGATACCACCGTCACATGATCCCCTTTTCTTACATGATGCATTAATGTACCGCCGCAATGGTCGAAAGTATCTGCCGGGTGTGCCATGATTACCATAATTTGAAGCTTCTTTTGTGAATAACCACTCATTTTGTCAGAAAAGTCCACCATATACTACCTCCTCCTTTTGTTTGAACAACACATTTGAATTACATAACCTGATACATCATCATACTTTTATTTTGCTCTTAGTGATTATTTGACAGAGCAAGAAGTCGTAGAAGTAGATCCTTATATCTATTTATACCAAAATGTGGATTCATTTGAAATGAACAAACATGCCATCATTTTAGATTCGATGTCCTAGACCGTCACAGATCCATTGCAAGAAAACATAAGATAAGGGTTTGTTTATATTTGATATGAGTATATATTCAACACATTACTCTAACCGGTTGCGATATTCCGTTGGGGTGATTCCTGTGATCTCCTTAAACTTTTTAAAGAAATAGTTCGAGTTATTGTATCCGATCATTTCAGATATTTTTGTAACGGTATACGTTTTATTTTGTAATAAATAGCAGGCATGATAAATACGGTGTTGTGTAAGCTTTTGCAAGAATGTCAGCCCGTAAGACTCTTGAAGGATCCGAGTCACCTGTCGGACACTCAAATACATGGTTTGCGCCAGATCCTGCACTTTTATATCCTTCATATAATAGGAGTTAAAAAAGCCATCAATAAAAGCTTCTCTATTCTCCTGTGTGCTGTTCAACAATGATTTGCCTTCACACTGCTTAATTTGATACACCTTTCTCAGTATACCGATCATCAGTTGAACAAAATAGCTGTTGACCACTGCGGCATACCCAAGCTTATTTTCTTCGAATTCCGATATAATCCGATCAACCAAGTGGATTTGATCGATATTGTTATCAAATATGCTGTATCTGTTGATTTGATTGAAACAATTTAATATTTCTGAAGAGATTCCATTTTTTTGTTCAACACTGAATCGAAAGCTGCAACGCGCGGTGCCTTCATCAGAAACATTCATAATGGAGTGATATACATGAGGGCTGATAATGCAACAACTCCCGGCATGCAATGTAATCTCTTTATGATCGATATTGAAAAGATGCTCTCCGCTTTTGATCAAGTGAACCTCATACACAGCATGATTATGAAAAGATACAGTCCATGAACCGGATCCGAAGAAACTCTTATTCAGATAGACAGAAAGCAAGGCATCTTGAATATCCACCTCAAAATTAAAGGTTTTGGTATCATTCATATCTTCTATTTGTAATTTCTTCATACGATCAGTCATGCAAGTACCCCTTTCATATGTACCAAGTCCATCTTTATTTTACTCAATCGACCGGAACTTTTCAAGTTTTCCCATCATGAAGCACCACTTCAAATTATGTCCGTCATTTTTTATTTTCTTGGGCACTTCGTACATTTCTTTCATTCTTTCCCGTTTTCTTTATTCCATAATACAACAACAGTATACATAAATATATTACGATGTCATTAAACGAATTATTCACATTAGTTGAGAACTGTCCCCTCAAACAAAAAAAGATACCGGCAAAAATGTTTCTGCGCCGGTATCGATTGGTGTGACAAGAAATTAGCTAGTTATAATTAATTGTTAATCAAGGTTTTCCATTGGTTTATAACATTATTCACGCTACGGTTCAGCTTATCTTGTGCCCGGTCGGATACATGTTCTTTCAAAGCTTCATTGTTCAAGCTCTTTAGAAGATCCTCAAGATGCTTGACAGCTTGATCCACAGAACCTTTGTCAAAATGATGTTTCGCCTGCTCCATCCTGTTTTCAAGCTGCGGAATCATGGGCCCTGTCACTTCTTCCGCTTCGATGAATTCCGCCAGTACTTTACTTACATACTCCAATGTCAAATGACCCTCATAGGATAACGGTATGACAACCGATGCACCTTGAACAATATCAAATACAAATCCTTTTGTGAAATCCGCAGGATCCACATACTGTCTGATCAATGTCGCACTGCCGATGTCCAATGTTACCAAATCGCCGTTTTGGCTCTTGATCCCCTCAATTCTGTAGGATGCGTTTCTAACGTTGTCATTTTGTACATAAATGTATTGGCCGATAAGATCATTAACATTTACATCTGTGTCTTGCTGTGCAATCGATATTGTAATTTCATTCTCAAGATTAAAGTCACGGGTAAAGTCAACCACATTTCCCTGCACATTAGCATTTTTTCCGGTTATGCTCCCTATGGTCTCACCATCATTGATATATATATATTCGGGGGTTTCGTCCACTTCGGAATATACGCCGAAGAAACCTTTAAACTCGAATTTTCCATCTACCAAATAAGTTGATTCTTGATCGATGGAGCACACAATGTAATCAACACGTCCGTTTTCCAGTACAACCTTGACAGCCTGTATATCCTCTAATGCAGGTTCTCCGTTCAAGGTCACAGGCACTTGAAGAATTTGAGTTACATATCTGCTGCCTTTATAAGGCTCCATCACTGATGTAAATGTACTGTTCAGATTTGTTCCTTGTCTGTGAGCGATTAAGTACCTGTAAGACGGCGGGTTTCCTGCCTTGTTTTGAGGCGGTATACCGTCGGCCAACGCTATATCATCCACATCTCCCAACATGGTCAACCTTAAATGAACATCAGGATTTTTCACCTGTTGCCAATCCACACTAAAGTTGTCGGAAGGATCCGGATCTCTTTGAACATTGAACAAGTAATGGAATCCCGGGCCTTGATAGGCACCAGTACCCTCATTTGCAGGTCTTACTCCATACGGAACATCAACGCCTGCATAAGTACCGGTAGGCTGATCTACAAGATTCAAATTTTCCGTAGTGACAACCGCATCATTGCTGTGGAAGCTGAAATGATGCTCATTTCCACCCTTTACCCGGAAGAAGTCAACCATATAGGAGTTTTCTTCATCCACACGAATCATTGCCGTGGTTCTTCTGTACATCTGTGTTTGAGGATAAACCTTTGGAGCTTCAATATCCATTAACTTCACTCGTTCCGTAGCATCAAAATGTTTCGGAGTTCCTACCCAGGAGTTCTTTTGTTGGTATTTGTCAACCACCACCGTATTGTGGCTGATGGTGTTATTTGTCCATTCCACTCTTTCCGGATAGTCCCCGGTGTATGCCGGGTATCCTAAATCCGGTGCCAAGTTCAATCCGTATGCATGAATTCCCAAGTTTAAAGTATCCCTATGTCCGTGACCTGTATTTCTTCCGTAGTAAATCCAAGCATCCCTTTGCAGGTTCCCGGTATATAAATCTTCCCCTTCATTGGAAACAGCGGTCAACACAAGATTTCTCAATCCGATTAAATAGTTGGATGAAGCATCGTTTTTACCGGTACACCTAAATGTTACAGTGTGTTTCCCCGCTTCTAAGGAAAGTTCACCGAAGTATGTCACCGGAGACTCTTCCACTACCGGTCCGTATGCATCATATTCTCCCCCGATTTGCACTCCATCGATTTCCACGACATATTTTCCGTATGCGGGAGATAGCACCGTGATCATGCCCACATTGTACACATCGGTTGCCTTTACTTCAAATTCAAATGTGATGTAGTCTCCTGCTCCTTCGGATCGATAGAATAATGCAGGAAAACTGATTGTTTTGATTTCCTTGCCGGAAGAATCCACAACCGGGATCTCCATAAAGCTGTGATCAAAGCCTGACCTTTTGGTGTAGTCAACACCGTCTCTTAATGTTGCAAGACCATATCCGGTAAGATCCAAGCTTTCTAAGTTCAATGTGCCGTATGTATCAATCACGTTTTGAATTCCTTGTGCAACATCTTCCGGATTCCGAGTGAATATACTGCTTTTTAGATTGTAAACGGTGTTATCATTTAACAGATAAGCAACCTGAGCGAATACCGGGTCTCCGAAACGTTCAAATGCTTCTACGAATAAATCCGGAGTCATTCCCAAACCGGGCTGCCCGCCTGCACCGGAATCTCCGATGGACGGGATATATTTGCCCAACATAATAAGTTGATAACGTGCCTTGAACATATTCCTGAATTTCACGTTGTTATATAAATCAGACTCAGGATATCGATCATAGCCGTCCAAAGCATCAGCAACAAGTTTCAATTGGGTGATCCAGATATTGTTGTACCCGGGAGCCGCTTCATTGCCGAATCCGTCTCTGTCCACATCTTCCGTCAAAGCGGACAATATATCTCCACCGGTGAGGTAGTAATGTCTTCCGTTAGGATATTTAGGATCGTTGATTCTTTCAAGATCCCCGCTTTTGAACATAAAGTCCAACATTTCCTGAGAAGTGCCTTCTTCGTCCAAAACCACAGCAGCCAGTGCCAATGTGGATTGATGCATTCCAAAGTTACCACGAATCTGAGAATTCTTAAATGCCGGATACACTTCCCTTAATATGCCGTCTTCAATATTCTTTCTGATTCCACCTGCGGAATATTTTTTAACACCTAAGTCATACCGATCGGATTGCGCGGATAAGAAAGGCACTACATTGGCTCTGTCAGACTCGGCTAAAGCCGGGTAAAAGGCATCATATGCCATAATAAAGTTCTTAACTAATCCGGTTTCCCAAATATCGTGCAATATCTTTCCTTGATAAGTATGCATAGAAGGAATGCCGTTATCAAATCCGTCTTCGTATCTAAAATCGGTGATATCCATATCGGGGTACACGTCGGCAATTCTGTCCAGAAGAATGATTCCGGCATGTGCATACTGCAAATCGCCGCTATAAAGATAAGCATCTCTGAACGCGTTTAATGCCTGTGAAACAATTCCTCTGTTGTACCATACACCCCAGTGATTATAGTATGCAATGAATACGTTGATGTCATTACCGTTTCTCCATCCCATTCCGTCATCAACACCCCAAGTCGGGCCTTTTTCCGGGTATAGGGTGTTCACTAACAAACTGCGATCCGCCAGATCGGGATTGAACAAACCATGCTTGTCCAATCCGCTTTTATAAAAGCTTTCAAAATCGTTGGTGGGGAATACCGTATTACATTCGGGACATGTCAACTTCCAGGGTTTGTTAATGGGGTCGATCAACCAAGGGTTGGTGCCGTGTTTGTTCTGTGCAACCCCACACACAGGACACCCGATTTCCCCCGCTTTGTTTCTGGTCAAATGATAAATAGCTCTCGGAAGCGTCGGAGGAGTGACAAGGTTCCACAAGTATTCATCTCCTAGAGCGACATATGTGTCAGCTCTTGATATTGCATTGTCTCTTTCCTTTGCAGCCCATTCATACATCAGAACATTTTCCCTTGCCGCGGCAACCTTCTCATCTGTGTAATAGGTACTCCTGGTTTTCACACCTTGTATGCTTTCAGGATCCACCACTGTAATTTCAAAGCTTCCTACGACCGGATCATTTCCGGATGCGGTCACCTTTACCGTGATAGAAGCAACTCCTGCTCCTACACCGGTAATTTCTCCGTTGTTTGCAACAAATGCAACGGCAGGATCAGAAGTGATGAATTCGATCGCCGCTTCACCCCAAGCCGCAAAAGGCTCTCCGTTACTGAGCAATCCCGTAAAGATTGTCTGTGATGTATTACCGATGACGATTTCCGTCTTGGTAGCACTTGCAGTGATTGTAGTCAAATAGGGAGGAATTACATTAACATCAATCGAGCCTTGTACATCACTCCAATTAAGACTTAATGTAATGGTGATGGCTCCGGGTGATGTTGCAGTAATCAGCCCCTCTGCGGTTATAGATGCAATTGCCGGATCTGACGAAGCAAATGTGAAATTGTCGTTTGATATATTAATTTGCTGTCCGCTTGCAGTGACCCCTGAAGCCGATAATTGCATTGTTTCACCGGTGGTCATGATTTGCCGGTCGGCAAAAACCAATATTCCGGATAAAGCGTCTTCAATAACGGTAACAGTTCCAAAAGCTTGGCGGGTCACATCATTTTTTTGAACTCTGACAGTAATCTCAGTGGTTCCTGCCCCTGTGGCAGTCACAACCCCCTCACCGGTAACAGTCGCTATAGATTCATTTGCACTCTCGTAGGTGATGACCGAGGTTGTAAGGTCGGCAACTTCCCCATTGGTCATCACGCCTTCCACCGAAAGCCTCGTGCTTTGGCCCTTAAAAAGTGTTGCAGTATCCGGAACAACTTCTACTGACCCTAACACAACCTCGGAAAAGTAGATATTATCAAACCAAACCCTACCACCTTTACCGCCTAATGCATTGATATAGATAGAGGCATAAACTGCATTTTCCGGTGCTTGTTCGAAATATGAATAATGATTCCAGTCGGTGGCATCGTTTGCTAATTTCTTGTGGATATATGGTGCGATATATTTTTTGTTTGTATCATACCAATAGATCTCCAGTCCGATATCTTCGGTGGTCATACCCTCCATACAATAAAATGTTCCTAATTCGTAGGTACTCAAAGCATGGATCGGGATAAACGTTTGCCCGATCTGGCTTCTTGCCCCGAATGCTCCACCGATGGAAAACCTCATGGAGCTCTCCCCTGCATACTTTTTATCCTTATCAATGGCAACCTCTCCGGTATGGCCAATCACAAGCCATCCTTGTGTACTGCCTTCAAATCCGGGGTTGGCAAGAAGATTTACTGTTGCCACGGAGGTATCTATAATGGATATGGTTAAATAGGCATTTGCTCCTTGGCTGAACTTAAAAGACAAGATGGTTTCGCCCGGAGCCAAAAGAAATAAGTACGACTCAGAAATGGTGACTGCTTGATCGGAGATTAAAAAGTCTTGTCCCGGAACCAGTGCAACACCGTTGTTCTCAATGCCGAGAAAATCGTTACCTTTCAGATCCATATTCACCGATATATCCTGTGAATCTTCGTCTCCTTTGTCAAAGGTGACATACTTTACATCAATGTCTGCACTTGGTATCTCTCTTAGCGTGACATTGTCAAACCATACCTTACCGCCTGCTCCTTTCATAGCGTTTATGTAAACGGATGCATAACGGGCATTCGCCGGTGCTTGTTCTAAAAGTGTCACAAGTGTCCATTC
This sequence comes from uncultured Clostridia bacterium, assembly GCA_937894465.1. Lineage (GTDB taxonomy): Bacteria > Bacillota > Clostridia > JAAYHZ01 > JAAYHZ01 > JAAYHZ01. The sequence continues at coordinate 2,227 of CALCRE010000210.1, read as the reverse complement.
ATTTGCATTATTGGATATTGAATGATTAATAAACGGTGCTATATATTTCTTGTCCGCATCATACCAATAAAGTTGAAACGCCAAAGCTTCTGTGGTCATTCCCAAGGTTTTGTAATATGCGCTAAGTTCATATGAACCACCCTGAGTGATCGGCATAAATGTTTGCCCTACCATGGAACGGACTCCGAAGGCTCCTCCTATTGTGTATCGTAAGGAATTTCCGCCTTCATACTTGACATCACTGTCCACCGCCACTTCTCCTGTATGTGTGGTATACACAATCCATCCGTCAAGACCTGTACCTTCTTCAAACCCAGGGTTCAAAAGCAGGTTTTGGACCTCCGTATCCGTTGAAGCCAATGTTGGGACGGATCCCGTCACAAACACGCAAGCCAATAATAGGGTAAAAAACCTTACAAATTTTTTACTGACGTATTTCACTTCATTTACCTCCTACTGGAATTATTTGATAAATGTCTACATAATAAAATTACCAATTAAAATAGGAAAAGTCAATCGTTTTATTGACATTTCGTAGATTATTAGTTGTTTGTGAACTCTTGGTCAGTCTAATAAATTCTATTTTTTCGGAATCAAGTTAACGATAACCAGCTCAGGGGGATTGAAAACACGAGGTATGACGCTTTTACTCAAGCCCCGGCTGACAATCAACGCCTTGTCGTCCAGCTGATAATAACCACCGGCATATTTGGGGAAGAATCCTTGGTTCGGTGCATATACACCGTTGAAGATGTAAGGAATTCTAATTTGTCCACCGTGTGAATGGCCGGATGCCACCAGATCAAAGCCGCTGCTTTTGTATTCATTAATTAGCTCCGGACGGTGTGATAATAGAACGGAAAAAGTCGAGTCATCGATTTCCATATTACAAGCATTCAATTGATCATAAAAACTTTCCCCTTTGGTACGGTCTGTCCGGTAAAAAGGATAAAACTCTTCAGGATCGTCAACACCAGCTACAACTATATTTTGATCACCAATCGATACAATCTCGGTGCCCCCTTCTAAAACCATCACTCCAAAGGATCGAATCAAATCCTTTATTTTATGGGATTGACCGGACCAGATTTCATGGTTACCGGAAACATAAAAGCAAGCATATTCCGAACCGATCACTGAAAGAAGCTGTTCGGTAGCATCATGGGTTTTCTTGTCATCAGCGATGTCACCCGTTAATAGAATCATGTCCGGGCCTTGATGACGGATTTTTTCTATCAAGTCTTTTTGAAACTTTCCAAAATTACAATCATGTAAATCGGACAAAACAGCGATCCGCACACAAGAAGTAATCTTATCTGTACTTATATCATATGTCTTTACGGTCAAGCCATGCCAAAAGGCTGTAATACAAAATACAAGCAGTAAGACCACACAAATGCCTATGACCATTGTTTTCTTTTGTTCGGTTCTCATCCCTTCCCTCAATCTTTCCCCTACAAAACTTTCTTTTACCGCATCCGGGTCAATATCCCAAAAAATATTACCCAACTGTTTTTCTAAAAATGCAGGAGTTGATTCTAAAATATCCGAATTACCCAAATCAGGTTACGGGGTCTAAACTCACAACTTATTCTCAGCCTGCGGATTGAAAAATCCTAGACTCCCACAATACCAACTCGCTTCATATCCGCTTCTAAAAATTCTTTCACATATCCTTGTTTCTCAAATCCGGTTGCAGAAGCGAAATCACTATTTATATATTTACAAAGATTTTTTTTGATATTGCTGATTAGGATCGATGGTTTCAAAACAATACATCAGTTGATTTATGGCTCTATTCAATCCTGCCACCGGTTTTCTGCCATGTGTCCTTGTCATGACCGGCGAGCCTGCCATCTGTAAATATGCATCAACTTGATCTTTGGTATATCCTACACTCGAAAACCCTAATCGAAGGGCTTCTAAAAACCGGTGGGATATCGCATTCCAGTCAGCTGCTTTCATATCAGTCATTAACAAAAAAAATCGATTATTTGCATTTACAGCTACTAGTGCGTTCTTGCCATGAAAGACAATAGTATGTAACTCCCAACAGAAAAACAAATCCAGCGGTGCACCGTAAGATAAATCACCGATCTTCAAGTGTTTTTGTAACGGTATGGTTATTCCTAATTGCATAAGAGCATTTTTTCTCCTTTATTTTTTTACAGCATCCACCATAATGTGCCGAATTTTCAATGTATCGCATGGCTGTTCCTGCACAATA
>CALCRE010000209.1 GCA_937894465.1 uncultured Clostridia bacterium | reverse complement strand
GAAGATAGGTCGTCGCCGGAATTATATAAGTCCCGCATCCATATCGGAGAGCGGGGCTTTTTCTTTACCTAAAGGTTATTGTAGGATATGTTGTTTGCCTGACGATAATTTATAAAGAGCGAAAGATTGGCTCAAAGAAAAGACGGTAGCTCTACAACCAACCAATACAAGTGACCTAATAAAAGAACTTGGCAGATATGCCCGTATTCATGGATCAGATATCTTCTTAGTCGGTTTTTAAGATAAGGGACGATCTTGTGGATGGAATATAAATAAGTAAGTATTGGATGGTTTTCGTATAACAGAATCCATCGCTTTTCATAGCCATAAGTTTTGAATACTGTGAAGAAAAGCCAACCGTGTGCACTTACCGGAAATCCCAGATCCATAATAATAAAAAGTAAAAAAAACAGGAGATCTTATTTCTCCTGTTTGATTGTTTATTCTGACATTTTTAATTGTGCACTGACCAATCCGTAATAAATGCCTTTGAGGTCCATTAGTTCCTTATGGGTTCCCAGCTCTGCCTTTTTACCTTTATCAACGACCAATAAACGATTTGCGAATTTTAAAGTTGAAAGTCTGTGGGCAATGGCAATGGTGGTTCTCCCTTTTACCAAGCGAGTCAAAGCTTCTTGAATCTTCAACTCGGTGTTGGTATCCAATGAAGATGTCGCTTCGTCCAGAATTAATATTCTCGGATTAGACAAAATAGCCCGTGCAATAGAAATTCTTTGACGCTCACCACCTGAAACACGATGTCCTCTTTCCCCTACAATGGTGTCGTATCCATCCGGGAATTTTACTATAAAGTCATGAGCATTGGCCAGCTTACAGGCTAAGATAATCTCCTCAGCAGTAGCGTCCGGTTTGGAATAACGGACATTATCCAAAATGGAACCGGAGAAGAGGAATGTTTCTTGTAATACCACGCCGATTTGACGATTCAAGTCTTCTTTACGTATATTACGGATATCAATGCCGTCTATTTTTATCGATCCTTCATCAACGTCATATAAACGCATGACCAAATTAATGAACGTGGACTTACCGGCACCTGAATGTCCTACTAAGCCTAGCATCTCACCGGGATTAATCGTAATATCAATATTCTCCAATACCGGCTCATAGGATTGATAGCCGAATGTTACATTATCAAATGCGATTTCTCCTTGTATTTCATGGCTTATCGCAGAGGGTGATTCTTTGATGTCCGGATCCTGATCAATTACGTCAAAGATTCTTTCAGTAGAGGTTGCCACTTCAGAAATTGCTCTGGGGAAAAAGCTGATCATATTTAAAGGGCCGTAAAGCATTCCTGCATAAGTGGTGAACTGAACCAACTCTCCGACCTTCATTGTTTCGTTAAGCACCATTCGTCCGCCGATCAACATGATGAAAAAGCTTCCGATACCCATAACGAACATCAATCCCGGGAACAAGGTTTGCCAAGTTTTTTCGTTGTATATGGTAATATCGGCCAGTTTTTTACTTTCATTTTTAAACTGGTTAATCGCATACTTTTCTTTACCGAATGATTTTACTACACGAATACCACTGATAATGTCCTGTAACAAGGAGTTTGCTCTGTCGCTTTGACGCCATTGCTTACGATATAGGTTGCGAATAAAACTTCTGAACAAACGCATCACGATCAATATGAAGGGAACCGGTATCAATACAATCAATGCAAGCTTCCAATTGAATGTAAACATGATGATTAAAATACCGGTCATGGTCAAAAGTTCATTAACAACATTTGGTGCGGTATGCACCATAAAGTTTGATATCCGATCGGTGTCACCGGTGATCCTGTTCATCAAGTCACCGGTTTTTCTTTTTCCGATATACCCCAATGACAAGGATTGTATCTTTTCATATACCATGCTTCTAAGGTCCTTAGCCATTTCTGCACCGACCTTAGCCATCACACGACCCCGTAAAATGGTAAGAAAAGAACTGAAAACCATAATAACGCCCATTAAGCCCACTAAGAACAGCATGTCTTTTACATCCGGGGTCACGGTATCCGGTGCATTAATGTAATTGTCGATTAAGTTTCTGGTAATTTGCGGGTTGACCAAACGCAATGCGGTTATCGCTATAAAAATGGTAGACACAATCAAATACAAGTACCACTTTGAGGATGCAATACTTATCAATTTCCGAAACATATCACCCTTGTTAATACAAGAAGGGCATATATTTGTGCCTTGTGCAAAAGTCCTGCCGCATTTTGGACATATATTGTCATCATCAGTGGACACGACTTTTGATTTACCGATGGTTAAAATCTGGTTCAATGCCCTTGCAATAAATTTGAATCTTGGAACATATCTCATGGAAAAGCGTGCAAGTGCATAGCTTTCTCCGTCGACTTTACGGCCAATGAGAATTCCGTCCCCTACTTCTGCTGTACTTTCGAAAAACTCATAATCTTTTATTCTATATACTTCCGAAGTACTGTTTAGTGAAAGATAGAGTATGTAATCTTGTGTAACGGCTACATAGCCGTTAAAAAAGTTACCGGAAAGGTCAATGTCAACCGGAAGGCAGTACAAAATGGTTTTTCCGGTTAGCAGATCCGGATATTTTTCTTTAATATCATTCGGGAGCTCATAAATAAGCTTCAAGAATTACCACCTCCTAGATGAGTGCACCAATTAGTTTTAAGTATTTTGAATCAATTTTCGTAACATCTTCCACCTTATAGCGGTTACCATCCACGTCGATAATCAATAAATGAATTTCATCTATGGTTTTCATATTGCTATGACCGCCTTGCACAGTAAATTTACGAGAGCCGGAAGACGTTTCTACATCCCAGTAGTAATAACCGAATTCCTCTTTTATTTGATTGACTTTCAGTATTTCCGGGGTGAAATATCGAACGGACAATTCCTCGTCAATGATCTCTCGATGATCTCTCGACAACTCATCCATGTCAAGTATAAAGCCAATTTCGTTTTTGTCCGCATCACTGACGGATATGTACTTATTTGGCCTTGTAAAAGGAAATGTTCTATGTACGTTGATTCTTTTATACTCTTTGTCATTATAATGTAATGATAAGAAACCACCTGGAGTTTTGCTGAACACAGCTTTGTTCGGATCGATGAATTTTAATTGGGTATATTCTTGTAAGCTTTCATCAATTTCCTTTTCGTTATTTTCCTGTAACACTTCTTTCTTTGTTAATTCCATCATTTTATGACACCTCCGATTTCAAGGGCTTTCTTTTGTGTTTCCATCATCTGATAGAATTCACCCTTCTTCTCCAATAACTCATCATGAGTTCCGGCTTCTATAATTTTTCCGTCATCCATGACAACGATTCTATTTGCACTTCTTAGGGTGGATAGCCTATGAGCAATAACCAAAGTGGTCTTGTTCTCAATCAGAATATCCAAAGCGTTTTGTATCTTTATCTCGGTTTCAGTATCCACCGAAGCGGTGGCTTCGTCCAAAATCAACACATCCGGATTATGTAGTATGGTACGGGCGATAGACAACCGTTGACGTTCGCCTCCTGATAAGTCTTGACCTTCTTTTCCGATCAATGTGTCATATTTATCCGGTAGTTTCATGATAAAGTCATGAGCACCTGCGGCAATAGAAGCTTTTATGATGTTTTCAGGATGTGAATCCGGTTGGCCATAAGAAATATTTTCTGCTATGGTTCCGGAGAACAAGAATGTATCTTGCATGACCATACCGATTTTAGAGTGAAGATCATCCAGTTTATATTCTTTTATGTTAATACCGTCTACCAAAATTTGCCCCTCATCTACGTCATATAGGCGGGTGATCAAATTGGCCAATGTGGATTTTCCGGCACCGGACTTTCCGACGATCCCTATGGTTTCCCCGGGTTTAATGTCAATACTGATATTGTGAATGACCGGTTTATTGGGTTCGTAACTAAAAGAAACCTCCTTTAGTTGAATGTGACCTTGTGTAGTCTTCATTGGAAACGGGTTTTGAACTTCATAGATATCCGGTATGGCATCTATGATCTCAAAGATTCTTTGCCCGGCGGTCATGGTATCCGACCACCAGTTGACGATGTCTGACATGTACTGGATGGGCTGATATAACATACCAAGATACATATTGAAAGCAACCAAGCTTCCGAAACTCAGATTACCTTTAATGACTTGGTATCCGCCAAATCCCCATATGATGAGCGTTCCTGAGCTGACCAAAAGATGCATCAGCGGAAAAGCAGTTGAGGCATATGTGGATATATTAATAACTGCGTTGGTAAATATAGTATTAGCACCGGCAAAACGTTCAATCTCGTTCTTTTCTTTTCCAAAAGCCTTTACAACACGAAATCCGGTCAATGTATCGTTGGTCAATGAATTTAGATACCGTATGCCCCTGTGACGTTTGGTATATAATATGTTGAGTTTGGGAAAAATGGTTTTTGAAATATATAATACAATTGGAACAGGAAGTAAAACCAGCAATGTCAATTGTACATTCATGGAAAACAAAACAATCAAGGTACCAATCAAAACAAACAGGTTGACAACCATATAGGGCATGCCGTCATGGAAAAAGTGCGTCAAACGGTTTGCGTCATTATTAACACGAGTAAGCAAACTACCGGTTTCTTTACTGCTAAAGAAACGCATGGACAGATCCTGCATGGCTTGAAACACCTTGACCTTAATGTCATAAACAATATTGGTGGCAATTGTGGCATTGATACGACCTTGTATGATGGAAAACAGCAAAAAAATCAATTGAGCTCCGGCGATCATCAATATGACCATACCGATTCTCCCATAAAGATTAGGATTTTCGCCTCGGGCCAAGACCTCATCAAACAATATATTACCACTTAAATAGGGGCGGAAGATATTGGCGGCTGCGCTTAGTAACATAAAAGTCAACAGCAATACCGTCCTCCACTTGTAATTCCACATGAAGGACAATATCCTTATAAATATCGAACGCTTATCCATGCAGTGAGGACAAACTTTTCTTCCCGGATCCGGATAATACCGACCGCATTTCGGACACACGTTTTTCGATTGCTCCTGCATGATTTCATCGTAATGAATCTCTTCGTTGTTCTTCAGCTTACTATGAATTCTGGCTAGAATACCGAAATCTTTTTGCCTTGTAGCGGTAAAACGACACAAAAAAACATCTTTCCCGCTAATCTCGGCAATGAGTATGCCTCCGGAAACCATATCGTTGATTATGATTTTTTCAATATCCGAGACGAGGTATTCTTGAACATTTTTTAATGTAAAGGTAGTCTCGTCAAGAGCCTTGGTACCTTTTTTCTTTCTTGAAAAAGAGGTTCCGTTTAATATGGTGAGCTTCTCCTTGGTAAGAATGAGCCAATTTTCGCAAAATAAACCCGTATAGTCTAAATCGGAGGGTGCGGCATATAACACATCCTCCTTGCTAATATCCAAGTTCTTCAGTTCCTGATCCATATAGGAAGGCAATAAGTCACCGGCTTTCATATTTCACCACATCCTTTCTACACTATTGAATTGATTTGTTTGAGAAAAAACAAGACAATCGAGCTCCCGGCTCTTCTTGATCATACACGAAATACTTTTCGGTATAAGATTTGTACATGGTTGTAACCTCGTATTCGTTTAGGTCGTTAATGCCCGTAGGCCATAATATCCTGTACATCATAGCACCGCAGATACATATTGTCAATTGTATTCCTTTACTAT
>CALCRE010000208.1 GCA_937894465.1 uncultured Clostridia bacterium | reverse complement strand
TTGACCTTAAGTGGGTTTCTTTTATAAAAGCCGGTTGTGCCATATCACATTGAATTTCAATTCCGTCGGCACAAAGCACAACACCCTCCGGAGAATCCTTCAGTACAATATCACCTTCTCCCGGTTTGGCAGGATGCACCACATGCGTAAAAGATGCTTTCTCTCCTTTTTGAAGCGTTTTAGATATTTGACTCACCAATGCGGTAACATTGATATCTTTTTGGTTGTAACGTCTTTCCCATACCTTCTTACCCACCATGACCGTTTCGGTAAAATGATTGAACATGAACTTCTCATCATGCATGCCACCATAGGTAAAAAGCATTTCTCCATAAGGAATTTCCTCCAAGCTCACAGACAAATCATCAGAGCTATAACTGGAAAGTCTTAACTCATATTCTTCCCCACTTTTGTTTTTCCGTAAAGATTTCATGCAATTTTTTTCAAGCCGCGCTTTTGCCGGTGTTCTAAAGCGTGCTTGAACGACATAATCCCCTTCTTGGTTCGGAATGACGGTATCATGGAAAAGGACACATACTCCTTTGATCAAATGGATTTCTCGAACCCAATCACAATGATTATAGTTTTTCAATCTTAGACGGATATATAAATGAGAAGGACTGATTTCCTTTTGTTCTTCCATCAAAGCATATCCGGGTACATCCGCAGCGTAACCGGATTTCGATATGGTTAATATACTGCAATGCTCCGGTTCCGGCCAACGGTAACAGTTCTCTTCCACCAACCAGACAATACCTTTACTTGTATAGTCCAATATTCCCATAGCATCATTATAGGCATGAATACCATTACTGCCCAATCCGTCAATCAATAAAAAGTCATCATTTTCTTCATCCCATCCGGTTCGGATTGATGCCTTGTCAAAGCATTGTTCATAAGGACCGTCAGGACGCATCACCGACATTCTAATACCTTCGGTTTCATCCTTGTCCCATATATCATAGAATAATCGATCCAAAGGGAAACAATTAATTTTAGGGGGTGCAGTCGGATAAACAGGTTCCACCCCGGAGTCAAACAATCGCCAAGATAAAAAGCCCAATGGGTATTCACCCGGCTTATACATTTGATCATGGATCCAACGCAGTTCGCCGTCTTGGTAGTAATGAGAAAACAAACGGGTTACAACTGCCGGAAAGGGACTTTTCACAGTGCCGTCTCCAAAGGAAGGAACGAAACAGTTCTGACCGATGATAGCCTTTAACCAGTCAGAGGCAATTTTACCGGATGAGTCTAAAAAGGTTCGGTTATCCTGGAATATAGCGTAATCACAAACCAAAGGTAATGTCACTTGATTCGAATAGGAAGAGTCATCGCAGTAGGGCTTCCAACCACCTTTGTCAAAGGAGTCAAAAACATAGCGAGCAATATCTCCCCACTCTTTAGGTTGTTCTAAATCCGGATAATATTTGCCGAAGTAATCTGAAGCATACATCAAGGACACACCACAGAACATGGTGTGGTTGTGAGAAGGCAGGTCTTTTCCGCTATGACCTTTTGCATACAATTTTCCTTCTCTACTCTCAGCCCATCGGAAAACACATTTTTCAATCACACCTCTCAAGTCATCCGGTATAAGGGCGGCAGCACTCACTTGTACTTCACTCAACACGTAGAAATATGGAGGTATAAGGGCGGCAGCCTCTAATAACCTCCATATTTCTACGTGTTGAGTGAAGTACAAGTGAGTGCTGCCGATAATGGAAGGATCCTTCTCGGACAACTCGGCAATTTTTCGCCATCCTTCAAAATAGGTGGCCAAGCAATCATCCTCACCGGTAATATACGATACAAAACCGCCCATCCACCAAAAGGATGTATGGATCGACGGAACCAACTCTATTTTCTCCGGTAAAGGAGCTTTTTTTACATATTCTATGTATTGGGGATCGTAAGGAGAATGGTTGCATAATACTTCGTTATAAAAAGGAAGAGGTAATGCGGTTTTTTCATTAAAGGCTTTTACTCCGGCGGAAAGTCCGACATCATCGGAATAACCGATATGAATCACGTTATATCCTGTTGCAAAAGGATCTGTCATGGTTCTTATGGTATACCCTTCTTTGCCGGGATAGCTTTTATCAACGATACTAAGGAGCTTATAGTACATGTATTTGACACACAAACTATCAGCCAAGTTACCAATTAAAATGATGGGTTTGGTTGCATTCAACAATACATCCTGATCCGGATTGATTATCACCGACACGTGACATTTCAAATTTTCCAAACAAATCTTTATATCCTGTGCCGATTTTTGACCTGCCGAGCCCTCAGGGGCAATGACAAGGATCCCCTCATCAATATGAGTTTCCCTACATATCTTCCTTCCGAATTCGAAAGGGTTTGGTTTGCTATTTGTCAACTCCTCTATACTTAGGGTCATAAATTCCACCTGCTCTTTCATGAATTAAAACAAGTATAGCATGTAAAATTATAAAAGATTTAAAATATTATCGTTTTTCGACGAAAGCATTTTCCTTAATAGAAAAAACCGGAGTATGACTTTTTTACAGCGTATCTCATCATCCGTCATCTCCATGTAGTTGCCAAAGCTGATTTTCATATCAGGAGGAAGCATTGCACCTGCAGGGACAGGAGGTAATGCCAATGCCGTAACCTGATGTCCTCGTGCAATAAGCTGCTTTGCTGCTTCACTGCCTAGTAGCCATGTACCGCCAAATATTTTCATAATGAAATCACCTGGAAAGATCCTTTTTTATTTAAAATATGTTCCTATTATTGTCCTTGAAATTCAATCCATCGGTCATAGATTGATCGAAGTTTTGAATCGAGGTAACTCAACGCCTGTTTTTCAATGTCCTTCGGTATACCATAATAGGCTTGAGCAATCCCTCCGGTAATAGCGGCTAACGTGTCGCTGTCTCCCCCAACTGAAATAGCGGTTCGTATGGCATCTTCAAATGATGTAGACTCTAAAAATGCTTGGATGGCTTGAGGTACAGTCTCTTGACATGTTTCATTGAATTGGTAGCTATGGCGTATCTCATCCATAGTAAAATCCAAACCATAATACTCCCGGTTGATTCGTTCCCGAATCTGTTCCTTGCTACATCCTTGTCGAGCCATATAGATGGCAACAACAGTCGCCTCGGCTCCTTTGATACCTTCTTTGTGATTATGAGTCACTACAGTGACCACCTTGGACATTCGAATGGCTTCTTCTTCGGATTTTGCAATGAATCCCACCGGACTGATCCGCATAGCCGCACCATTTCCAAAACTGTTATATGGTTTAGGGTTGGAGCTGAACACCCATTGCGAAAACATGCCCCCGAAACCGCAAAAAGGATACATACGCCCAATGTCCTGCATAGAAGAAACAACTGCCTTTTCCAGAAAGACATAAAACTCCTCCGCTTTCGTTTCTCTTTTGTCGGTTTTTATAATAGCGTCAGCCACCGCCAAAGTCATGATGCTATCATCAGTCGCTTCATTTTTCTCGGTGAAGAGAGCAAAATCCTTGCTTCTAAAATTATTAAACTCAAAACGAGATCCCACAATATCCCCGATGATTGCTCCTAGCATCTTTATACCTCCCGGTCAGACACCTCTTTTAAGACCAGCCTTTTTGAAAAACCTCCCCTTACTTCTGCTTTTTTTATCCTGATTGCTTCAAACTCTTCAATCGTGACACCATTTAGCTCAAGTAATCCATATATAACTTCAACCAAATCTGCAAGTTCCTCAATATGTCCTTCTTTTAAATATTCTTCCAATTCCTCACCAAGCTTCTCCTCAAGGTACCGGTTAAAAGTCTGCTTATCTGCAACCTCAACTGTTGCTCTCTTCCCAGTAGCCTCAATGATTTCCGGTATTTTATCCCGGATGGCTTTGTCATATATTATTTTTTCTTTTTCCATGTAAACCTCACTCCTTCTTCCTTGAATTCTTCTATTCATTTTCCTCTTGAGCTTTTCTTTGTTCTAAACGCTCCTTGTAAAATCTTATGGTTCTGTAGTCGATGATATCCTTAAAGTGCCTTATAAACTCCCTATTAGTTATGAATTCTTCCAACTCCGGTGTCAAGCAAAACAATTCTCCTTCTTCATAGAAAAACTGACTTGCCGATTGCATTAAAAATTTCATGGGATTGTGTCGAGCGAGACTGACATATTCCTTTTTACCCCATGACAAGTATCCGGAGGTGCTTTTATCCTTTATAAGATCCATGGTATTAGATTTGTTAGCATAAAAAGTTTTAAAGCTATGAAACAAATCATCCTCATCAACCTTCATCTTCATGTCGCCGTTGTTGTAAAAAGCTAATAAAACCGGCATCTTATACATCTTGGTCATGTTTGTCCCTTCCATTTCCTTTAGAAAATCATGTGCCTTTGTGCCGATTAAGGATTTTTCCGTATCAGAAGCCTCTTCTATTTTTCTTAGGAAGGAAAGGTAATCTCTGAATATATTCAGCTCTTTTTTTGTCCGGATAGTTTTATACAATCCTTCATCCATGTATGTGTACATACCCAATCGCAAGGGCTTGTCCCCAAGCTTATCCTTGATGGTGTGAAACTCATCACATACCTTTTCGAAAACCCCTTTTTGTTCTTGATCCAACCGTTGGAATAAATCAATCAATTGCAAATCAAAATCAAGCAAGCATCCATCCGGATAGTCCTCTTCGCATGGTAAACGTGTTATCTTAGCTTTTCCATCATATCCTTTCACATCTCCCGTTAAGAAAAACGGGATCAGGTTAGCCTTTTTGTAATTACCGATAAAGTCTAAAACATTAATGTATTTTTTACCTCCGGATTTACGCAATCCTCTACCTAATTGCTGTAGGAAAACCGTAGGGGATTCTGTAGGTCTTAAAAACATCACCATATCCACCTGAGGAATATCTAAACCTTCATTAAATATATCAACAGAGAATATGATATTGATTTGCCCTTTTTTCAGCTTTTCAACCGCTTCCTTCCGATCCATGATACAGTCTACGTGTTCATCAGATAAATCCTTATCATCACTGATTACCGCACAAGCATTGATACCGTTTCGCAAGAAATATTCCGCCATATACACTGCATGCTTTCGGCCTGAGCAAAATCCCAATGCTCTTTTACTCCGATATTTTCTATAATGTTCCAAAATGAGGTCAGCTCTTTTCGCACTGCTTAACACCTCTTCAAGTTGTTGCACATCGTACTTACCATATTTGTAATCCACATGATCGTAATTCGTCTGATCAAAAATACCATAGTATCGATAAGGAACCAACCATCCCTTATTGATAGCTTCTTTTAACCTTGCTTCATAAACAATATTGTAATCACATAAAGCAAAAACATCCTGGTTGTCCATTCTTTCAGGAGTTGCGGTCAGTCCCAATAAGAACTTCGGTTTAAAATAGGCAATCATATTTAAATAGCTTTGAGCCACTACATGATGGAATTCATCAATCACAATGTAATCAAAGTCATCCACTGCAAAATATTCTTCATTCAAATACTCTTTTCGCCCTAGTGTCTGTACCGTAGCTAGTAAGATGTCCGCGTTCTTATCTTTCCGATTACCGCTGAAGTATCCAACGGACGCATCCGGTCTCACCTGTAAATAAGTTTTTTCCGTTTGCCGTAAAATTTCTTCTCTGTGGGCAACAAACAAGATTCTCTCGTATCCCAAAGAATCAAATGCCGCTAAAAAGGTCTTTCCGGTACCGGTTGCTGCAACAACCAGCCCTTTGTCCCAACCTTCCAATCTGGATTTTTTCAACTCGTACAATGCTTCTATTTGAGGACCCATGGGAAAGGGAACATTGATAATCTCGCATTCATCTGATGCTACTTTTGAATAACCGGTTTCAAGGACTTGTCCATTCCCATCTTCAAGCCGTTCAATATCTTCAAAGATTTTTGGCCTTCTCCAATTCTTTGAGTATTTACGCATCTCATGGTCATTGATGATGATGGACTTATTTAAAAAGAGGTCATCAAATGTTTTCTTAAAATGCAGATATTCTTCCGGATTGGATTTAAAATTCAATCTGTAATTCCACTCAATTCCATCCGTCAAAGCAGAACGGGACATGTTGGATGAACCGATAAAAATGTCGCTGTTATCCCCATATTCAAATAGGTAGGCTTTTGGATGAAATGACTTGTTCGGTACATTGTAAAAGCGCAAATCCACTTTGTCCTCTAACATATCCTTTAATAGGTAAAGGGCAGGAGGTTGTGTAATTTTTAAATAGTTTCCGCACAAAATTCTTAAAATTGCTCCACGATCCACAGCATCTTTAAAATCATTCACAAGTAATCTGACACCGGATTCCATAAGAAAAGAAACAATGATATCAATCTTTTGAGCCCGAAAGATACATTCTTTCAAATGGGGAACCAAATGATTCGTATCCCCTGTAATACAATTTCTATTGATGGAATAATTATCGTATACTACCATGAGAAACCCCACTATATGTCAACTGTGCCATTCATCTAATGCAAGAAAAGTATATCACATTGAGGTTGTAAAAAACAGGTAGCACATTTCTTTATTGAAACAACTTAATAATTTTAAGCATGGCTTAATATGATTTAAAGAGCCTCTCTCTTTCATATCTAAAAAAACCCGGTAAAATGAAATTACATAAGCGCTTTTGAAATGATTCAAAGGAGTAAAAAGTATGAATATAGGAGCAACCATTAGAAAGGTTCGTCGCAGTCGTGAAATGACCCAAGAAGATCTGGCGGAATTTCTGAATGTTTCAGTGTCCGCTGTCTCCCAGTGGGAAAGTGAAAAAACTACACCGGATATTTCAATGATTCCGGCCATATGTAGCCTGTTAAACATCTCTTCGGACGAATTACTAGGAATAGACTTGAATAAGAAGAAGGAAAAAATTGAGGAAATAAGCAAGGAAGCTAACAGTTATTCTTCCCGAGGTTATCATCAAGAAGCAAGGGATATCTTACAAAAAGGATTAAAGGAATTTCCGGATAGCTATGAACTCTTAAGGAGTCTTATGTATGTCGCATCTTTTCAACAAGGAGATCATCAATACAGCAAAGAAGAAAGGGAGGAATTTCTTGAGGAAGCCATTAAGCTTGGCCATCGTATTTTAGACGGATGTACCGACGATTCTTTTCGTCATGGTGCCATTCAAATCCTTTGCTTTTCGTATGCAGATAAAGGTGATATTGACAAAGCGGTTGAGCTTGCTCATAAAATGTCTGACATATCATGTTCGTCAGATGTGCTTCTTTCCATTGTTCAAAAGGGAACAAAAGGATATCGCAGCAATCAAAGCCTTATGTTCAATCTGTTCCAATCCTTAGAAAACAATATGGTCACAATGAATATAAGGCTAGATTCAGGAGAATTGGCGTATACCCAAGAAGAAATGGCAACCCTTCGTGATAAGCAAATTGCATTATTTCATCTGATGTTTGAAAACAATGACTTCGGATTTTTCCATACCCACATTTGTGATACCCATACAAACCAAGCAACCTATTATGCAAAGACGGGCAATCAGGAGAAAACCCTCGAACACCTCCGTAAAGCAGCGGAACATGCCATAGAATTCATTCGTTGCGGTGGCAAAACGGAGCATACCTCTCTTGTGTTCAGAGGTTTTGGCAAGGATACATCCTTTAGTACGAACAATACGGATAATGACGCTGCACGGCTTTATAACACCATGAAATCCGAGGCTTTCAATTTCATCCGCACAGACCCGGAATTCAAAAGAATTGAAGACAACTTGTGTGAATATGCAGGAAAATGGAGCATTAAAAAATAATGCTTTTCCAATTGATCATTAAAGCAAAGCTTTTACATCTACTATGCAAAAGCTTTGCTTTATTCATTTAATCCAAGCTTAAATCGGGAGTCTTGTAGAATATAAATTGGTCGCTGTTGAAGTAATCGTCTATCAGCTTTCTAAGTCCTGCTTCATAAAGTTGATTCAAGTATCGATCCCATTCGGTATTGATATTTGCGATCTGCCCGTTCCACGAACGGCTGCGAAAATCGTTAATAACAGCGTTAATGTTTTCTCCGATAATGTCCCAATCCTCATAGTATTTTTGCATCATTTCAACAGGCATGTATGCTGTGCTTAAGTATTTCTCCGGTTCAATGCAATAATCTTTATACCATTCTTCCGTGTAGAATATCTTGTTATACTGAGCCATGGCTTCATTGACAATCGGAGAAGGATCCGGTCTGAACAACCCTATAAAAAGCCCTTTCCTTTGGTATTCAGGAGGAATTTTTGCGGTGTCCATACGAATCATACCCGAATTCCAAGCCTCACCGGTCCATTTATAATGAACACCTTCTATACCATATAAAACCGTTGACCAGAATTCGTCATGAAGAGGCGCTGAGTTAGCATCATTCCACATGGTCAAAACTCTGGCAAGTTTTTCATCGGATACGGAAGAACCAATATTCCAAGTTCTGTACGTACCGGAGGAAAAAGCGTCAAGATTGTATCTTCTTGTCCCCCATTTGTTGTTGGGTGATAAACCTTGAGGGCCAGCCAAAGCCGGCCAAGTGACAAATGTTGCAGATTCATTCGTATTGAGCCATATACTTTGAGGTGGTTGTCGGTTTGAATATTCCGGAACATCCGGCCTGCCTATATATTGCTTGTCACAAAAGAAATATCCCACTTTACCGGTCATCCAGGTTGCTAATAAATTATCATACCATGACCCTTGCGGTGCCAAACTTTCAAAACCTTCCGGCAATGTTCTCAAATAGCCTTTGTCGCGCATATCCGTCGCCCACGCCATATAGTCCCTGTATCCTTCATAGGCATACCACGGTACAATATCTCCGGTTATGGGATCTTCGTACATGAATGATGCGTCAGAAGAGATGACGCCAAATTGCCCCCACCAAAGGTCGACCCAATGAGAGCGGAAAGAATGATCGAAGATGATACCACCATAGGTATCGTCTTCACCGTTGCCGTCCGGGTCATTTTCTGTGAATGCGCGGAAGATATCATTCATTTCCTCATGAGTCCACATATGACTGGTGATGAATGTTTGACTACTGAACTTGTCTAATTTCTCATCTGTCAAAACAATGGGCGTTAACAAGTCATCATCAATCCCGTATCCCACACGCTCCAGCCAATCCAATCGGGCCAAGGGAACATTATAGTACCACTTGTTGTCCACTACATAGGAGATCCCGTAGAAATTATCCGATAATGAACCGTCTTCATTTCTTACATTATTGTGCATGAAGGAAGTCGGTTCATTTTGTAGCATAAGTTCGTAATAAAAGGGAAAATACCTTTTGTACATTTCTACACTGACCAATCTGGTTAACCCTTGTTCGAACAACGCGGCAGCATCATAAGGGGAATAATCCATATGGGCAAAGTCAGGCAACTCACCTGATGCTATCATATTGGTCAATCCTTCCCGATCATAAGAGCTGACCGGCCATGTGATCAGATCAACATTGTACTTCTCCTCCAACATGACCTCATCGAATGCTTCCTCTTCACTTGATCCAATCCATGTGATTTCAAAATACTCCGCAAATGGATTGATTCCGATCTGCTGCATTATATTAATGGAAGGAGCCGATTCACCGGGCTCTATCATCAATTCCGGCAGTTCTGATTCAGCACATGCAATCAGAGAGAACATCACACTAAAAACCGTCAAAATACTCAACAAACGGTTTGCTTTATTTAATCTTGCTATGGTCTATTCACCTCTTTATACTTAGCATCATACATCCTTAAAAGATCAATCCGCTTTTTTTTACTTGTTCAATCGTATCACAGTAATGGAAGTGCCCTCCCCGAGACGGCTTTCTACGGTAGCATCATCCACCAGCATACCCACAAGATTCAGCCCGGATGCAGTCATACTGTTACCTGCCAATATTCCGTAATAATTCTCTATTTCATCCCGTCTTTCCTGATGAAGCACCTTTCGCACCTGGTCGGCAGCCTCTGGATTCATACCGGAACCGTTGTCCTTCACTGTAATAACCGTTTTATCCTTTTCTATTTTCACACTGACGTCAACATCAGTCGCATCTGCATCCAGAGAGTTTGACATCAATTCTTTTACAATACCTTGTAATTTTTCTCTTTCGGTTGTCAATTCGAAATCTCCCTTCAACGACCTCTTTTTAAATCTTTTATAATTGCCACAAACACCATTGCCACAAGACCACCGGCAAAACCATTGTTATATAAATTCAATCCCCCGTGTAATATACCGATGTTGGACACCACAGTCAAGTGTACGAACCCTGCTAATACACCTACAATCGGTCCGAACTTTCCGGATAAAGGGGCAAGATTGGTGGCAAAAAGAGCTGCTAATAAAGCACCCGGAGAATTCGCCGGCATTACAGAAAAAGGTAATAATCTACTATTAGTGCCCAACCACACCCCAAGCATGAGGGGGATGACATTTTTCGGATGCTTTCCGAATGCTGCAAATCCCGCCATCGTCAGCAATCCGCCCACCGTCGCCCCGTTATATTGTCCACCTGTCAGCTCGATGTATAAACAGCCGATCAAGCTCACAACACCCATATTGATTAAAGTGTTACCGAATCCGCATAAAATCACAAAGTCGGTAATCAGCGTCCCCGGATACTTTAATATTTTATAATATTCTTTGACTTTTTCTTTTGATAGTATGATACCCAAAACAATCATACTTAAAAACATAGGTATGAAGATCCAACGTAAAACAGGATTTAATCCTGTTCCCCAAATCTCCACTATCTCACTGTCAAGACCGTAATTACGAAATATATTAATGAACAACAAACCGACAAAACCGGCGGTAAACCCCACGTTATATAAATTGTAACCTTCATGGACAGTCAGCAAATGATTAGACAAAGGAGGAATCAGCATTCCGGACAAGACTCCCACGATCACACCGATTACGACTCCCCAATCGAATTCGAAAGCCACCTGGGTGACCATAGGAGCCAAAGCTGTGCCGAATAATGCAGGATAGATGTATGTCCTGAAGGGTTTACCTTTCAAACGACTGTAAATCCACACACCAAACATGACTGGCATAATGGACCAAAGGTTTTTGCCGAACAACCCGAACCCGATCATGGTAAAAATAGCAGCAATAGTAGGTCCATTAAACGGAATTTCGTTGATTTTTAAAATAACACATCCTACAAGGCCGATCAAAGCACCGTTGATCAGAGTTGCTCCAACTCCTCCTACCACCATGTAGTCGGTGATCAGCAATCCGGGTTTAGTGAAAATATCAACCAGCCCTTGTAAGATTTCATTCGGTGCTTGTAGGAACATGCCGATTACAATAAAAGAGATCAAATAAATGAGGATAACTATTTCTTTTAACTTGTCACCGACTATACCATCTTTAACAATTCATGTGTTTTTCATATCTACAAAACCCTCTCATTTTCTTCCATTATACCGGAAGAATCAGGTTTGAAAATATTTTTTTACCCTTTACATATGTTTTATGTATTTATTTTGAGATTTCCATATGGTATAGCTTTTTTTGGGCACACCAGCTGACATTCATTGCACTGTAGGCAAATGGGTTTGTCAATGGCAGCCTTTTTGTCTTCTGCTTGAACGACAATTGCCTGAGTAGGGCAAACCTTCTCACACTTTTTACAGCCAAAACATTTTTCCCTGTCCACATTCTTGGAAAATCGGGCAGCTTTGCCAAAAAGCCTTTGCAAAGCACCAAAAGGGCATATCGTGTTGTGGAACATTGAAGGATGGAAGGGTATCACCAATAGAACGGACACCATCAACCATATCAATAAAATGGGAAGATTGATTTTCAAAAACCGCCTTGAAATGATCATAAACAACACACTAATTACCAGCATCACCCAAGAAAACCATCCTGATTTGAGCCATGCAGGCGTCGAAAACTTCTTGATCTTGAGTTTTTGGGTCATGTAGTACACCGGTATCATCACAGTGTTCATCGGGCATACATAACCGCAATACACCCGACCGAAAAGCAATGCAGCCAACAAGCTGAGCCCGAATATTACAAACCACAGCATAGGTTTTCCGATTGCTACCAAAGCAAAAAACAATACTAAGAACAATATTCGAATTATTGTAATAGCACTTTTCATAAATAGACCACCTTTTTTATTTGAGTTATCTAAAGTATATCGATATAATGATAAAAAAGGTGTTACCAATGTAACACATTTCACTTTTTTATGAAAATGTACGAGGCGAGTTTTTTATGAATCAATTGATTAACCTTATTAAAAACACAAGCTTGTTCCGTTCTTTGTCAAAGGAAGAGATTCTTGCTCTGATCAAAAACAGAGATTTTACCATAGCCAATTATCAGAAAAACAATGTTCTCCATTTTGAAGGAGATCCATGCAAGAATTTAGAGATTATACTCAACGGTACTGTCTCGGTAGAGAGGATTGATCCGTCGGGAAACTTTTTGAATATATCAGAATTCAGCTGTGACGATTTGTTAGGCGGAAATAAACTGTTTTCTAACGATCCTTATTATCCCATGACGGTGACCGCACAAACAACCGTAACCCTATTGGTGATCGGAAAAAGGATCTTCTTTGATTTATTGCTTCAAAATCAAGACATCCTAAAAAATTTTTTAACATTGATCTCCGACAATGCTCAAGTATTGCATGATAAAATCAAACACAATGTTCACAGAACTATACGTGAGAGTATCATGCAATACTTATCAACTGAGCAGAAAAAACAAAACTCCAATTACATAAAACTAAATATTACAAAAAAGGCTATGGCTGAACAGATGGGTGTACAACGTACTTCCTTATCCAGAGAGCTTACTAAAATGCAAACTGAAGGTCTTATTACTTACGACGCCAGCTCCATCACAATTTTAAAGGAAATCAAAACTTAGCCTCCGAACTCCTTATGCATTTTTTCACAGTAATATTGAATGTTCTCCCACTTTGCATCCGGTGCGATACGATGATCAATACAAGGAATGAATCCGCCTAATGCCACCAAAGGTTTTAACCTTTCTACTTCCTTGTCGATTGCATCGTAATCATAAGCAAAAACCTTTTTATCCATTCCGCCGACACCACGTATATCTCTCCCGTATTTTTCCCTCCAAGGCTTTATATTAGCATTCCAAGTACCCACTTCAATGGGGAACATGGTGTTGACTCCATTATTGAACCAAGTAGGTATCAAAGCATCAATCATTCCGTCACAATCAAGAGAGACAATATCCAGTCCGTATCGATTCAAAAGCTCGGTGATTCTTTTGTAATGAGGTCCTACCATTTCGTCAAAAACCGAAGGGATGACAAGAGGACCATTTTTAAAGCAAATATCCTCCCAAAAATGACCGAAGTCAAATTTGGCTCCGGATGCAAGAATTCGTTCGGCAATAGTGTAGCAAAGGTTTCCTACCGTATCGATGATTTCCCGATACAAGTCTTCATCATCCACGAGCAAATAACTGCTTCCTTCCACTCCAAGCCAATTTCTGATTTCGCCGAAAAGACTTCCGCAATGTAGACCGATAGGATTTTGTCGATTTGTATCATCTTTCAACTTTTCCAATGCTGCAAAATTGATACGGCTTTCTGAAAACTGCAATCTGGGCAAATAATGTTCTTCCCACGCAGCACGATCTTTTAACAAGTGATCAATTTCAGCAGGAATAGAGCCGGCACCGTCTTTTTGAAGAACCACCACCCCGTTGCCGTTGAGTATCTTCCGAGTTCCATTTCCGAGCTCCTCTATCACTTCGGTCTTAAAACCCGGAAACAAGGAATAAGAACCACTGAACACGGTATACCAATTAAAGTCAAAGCCCAACTTATTGGCAATGGATTGATCATATTTGTTTCCGTCGCTCCATTTTTTCGCCTCTTCCAGGGTGATATGCCCTTCTTGGTGCCATTTTAGCAGTGTTTCGTTCCAATACCCGAAATGTACCACAGGTAGCCTGTCATAATTTTCATAATGTAAAATCGCCATCGCTCTTTGTCTGTTATTCATAATCTATACGACCGGAACCCCCCACTTCAGTCGTGGGAAGGAAGGTCGTCCTCCTTTCTATAATGTGACTCTTTGCTTTATTCAACAATTCCAACTTCTTGTAACTTATTCCTGCCCTCACCTTTGGCTTGACCAGAATATGCCACCTTGTCAAAAGCTGATACCCGAACACATATCTTTCAGCCATATTAGCCTTTCTATGACCACTTTTGGATATGGTATTCTTATGCAATTGCCTGTTCCAATTACGTACCTTCCTGATATAATACCATAGATCAGAACAATTGGCTTGTAGATTTTTAGGTGATACACAACGCATCAATCCTGGCACATTTGGATACCGTTCTTCTAACTTATTGTAAAAGTCCACTGCATAATACCCATAAACGCTGCTCGCATAAACGTAGTCAGTTAAGACTTAGGATATTTAACGATGGATTACTCACGCAATCCCTAACCATGTGATGGTGATCAGTGGATGGTAACTCTGTTGCGTCCTTGTTGTTTTCCTTGAAGTAAAGCCATATCCGCTTGATGTATGCTTCCTTGTATATCAAGAGCTTCTACATATTCCGAAACTCCAAATGTCATGGTGACATTCAATTCATCATGACATTTTAAAACTTCATTTTCCAGCTTGACACGGATTCTTTCGGCTAATGTACCCGCTTCATATTTATCTGTATCAGGTAAAACTATCAGAAATTCCTCTCCCCCCCATCTGCTTGGAATATCACCTTTTCTGCAACTACCGGATATAAGGGATGCAATAGACTTAAGAACATGATCACCGCATACATGTCCGTATGTATCGTTGACTTTCTTAAAATAGTCGATGTCACAAATAATAATGGAAAGAATGGTCATATCCTTGTTGTATTTTGCCACCAGTTCTGTAAGTCGTTCCATCACATATCGACGATTATATAGACCGGTTAATGGATCCCTGATCGACAGATCCTCAAGTTTCACGATGACATCCTGTAGTTTTCTTGATAAAGTTTGCTCCTTTATAAAACTTTTTTTAAGCAGCTCCACACCCTGTGCCAATTTTCCTATTTCATCATCTCGTTGTACATAGGCAATATCAATATCCGTCTTACCGGCACTAAGTTCCTCGAGGGTTGAAATAACGGTATCCAGAGGGTGAAGTAATCTTTTTCGAAGATAAGCGGGTATAAGGATGATGATCAATATGCCGCTGATTAATGCCAATAGTCCTCGCAAAAAATGACGGTACCCTATTTGCATGCTGTTTTGATTCTCTCGGTGAATCTCTTCTAAAGCTTGATCTGCCAGAAGAAGGATGGAATTTAACGCAGGAACAGATAAATTAGCAATTTCTTTTTGAGCACCCTCGTACAACCGATCATTTTTAGCAAGGTCTAACAGTCTGTCTTGGTTGAATCTGAATTCTTTGTAATAAGTCTCTTGGACGGTTTGTGTTGCATTCGAAAGCTCCTTTGAATCAAGCATATCGATACTGTTTCTGATGTCAAACCAGAGTTGTTTGGATTCACCTCTTAGAGATAAAAGGGTTGAATATTCTTCGTCGCTTAACATACCCGAATCACTAATAGCTGCTGTAAAAAGTGATGATTCATTTCCTGTTATACTTCTAAATCGCAACGTATTGATGATCAACTCAATATATCGCCCAATCAAACTATTAAAATGAGGTTCATTGATTCTTTTCAATGTATTACTGACTGAATTGATGTAGTTTGTGCAAGCTGAAAACCAAACATTGCGACTGTCAGGATCTCTCTGCGATCTATGTTTGCTCATTTGTACATCCATCTTTTGCCGTAGATCCTGTATATGGCCATAATCAAATCGTAACAGATCCGCTTCTTTTTTGTATGACTCTTCCATGAGAGTAAACCCCTTCTCAAATGAAAGGTCAGCTACGGTTCTTCGTTCAAGAATAAAATCGAGATTATACTTAGAAATAGGGCTTGCAGCAGAAAGGATCACATTTGTCCTGCCTCTTTCGAACATAAAACTTTTAAGGGCATAGCTGAAAGATTCCATAATATCTTCCAAAGTGATCAAATCCATTGCTTGTTTATAATTTCTCCACCCATTCGAGAGTGCCGTACCGGAATAGAATATGATAATAAAGCACAATACATAAATCAACAACATGATTTTATATAATATAGAATTTCTATAAGCCGGTTTTTCAAGTTTCAGTTTCATGACTACTCCATTGTATAGGTATCAATGTACTCATTATACCTTATATTCCAATAGAACAGTATGCAGATTTTATGTAACCTGACAAACCATCATAACATATACATGTATAGATTAGGAGGACATCGATATGCCTTTATTGATTTATACCGTACAACCAAAGGACACCCTATGGACAATTGCATCGGTTTATGGAAGTTCCATTCAAGGAATCGCAGAGCAAAACAACCTGGCCAATCCCGATTTGATTACACCCGGCCAAGTATTATTGATTCCTGTTCGTGATAATGTATTAGAGGTGCCGCCCGGTAGTCTTGTTTATACGGTACAACCCGGTGATACTCTGTATGTCATTTCGTTGT
This sequence comes from uncultured Clostridia bacterium, assembly GCA_937894465.1. Classification (GTDB taxonomy): domain Bacteria; phylum Bacillota; class Clostridia; order JAAYHZ01; family JAAYHZ01; genus JAAYHZ01. The sequence continues at coordinate 22,812 of CALCRE010000208.1, read as the reverse complement.
TGTTCGGGGTGAGCATGCAAAGTATTTTGGCATTAAACAATATTCCCAATCCGGCTAATATCGTCCCGGGCATGTTAATTGTATTACCGGGAAATGCAGTGAATCCCTTTCAACCGGTAGAACCCGGGATTATAAGATATACGGTATTACCCGGTGACACACTGTTTCGAATCGCACCTCGTTTCGGAACGACAGTTCAATCCATTATAGCGGCAAATCCGGGTGTGGTTCCGGAACGGATCCTTCCGGGACAAATACTTACAATATCCATACCGGTCAATGCGGTTGCCATATACAGAGGAAACCCCAACAGAAGAATGGTTTCATTGACCTTTGATGCAACATACGGCGATAATCAAACCGGAAGATTGCTTCAAATATTAAGAGACAATAACATTAAGGCCACATTTTTTCTATCCGGTATATGGCCTTTGAATTACCCGAATCTTGCACGGGACATTGTCCGGGAAGGTCATGAAATTGGAAATCACAGTTTGACTCATCCTCATATGACACAAATTCCTTTATCTGAGGTCAGTGATCAGTTGGTCCGTACAAATGCATTAATTCGAAACATCACAGGTGCACAACCTTATTTATTCAGGCCTCCCTTCGGTGAATACAATCAAAGTGTTTTAAACACGGTAGCAAGACTTGGCTTCCTAACCATCATGTGGACCGTTGATTCACTCGATTGGCAAAATCCCGGCGTAGATCAAATTGTAAATCGGGTGGTGAACAATGCTGTCCCCGGAGCCATCATACTGATGCATCAAGCTGCCTATCAAACGCCGGATGCATTACCTTCTATCATATCTCGGCTCAGACAGCTCGGTTACAGCTTTGGTACAGTGACAGAAATATTAAATCCTTAACAAAATATACAAAAGGAAGTATCTTTAGAAATAATTTTGTTACAAGGTGTTATTACCTATTGATATTTTTTCGGATAACGATTAATATATACTTAATAGATATTTTAAAACGTTAATATTATCTGTAACCAAGATATGAAAAAGGAGAAATTATAAATGTCAAATAAGAATTATCCTTTATATGAAACAACCGTATTCGAAGATTTTAGAATTATGACCGAAAATGTGGCCAATAAATATCCTGATCGGATTGCTTTTTCATATAAAAAGGATCCTTCAGATAAAAAGATCATTGATGTTACTTATACCCAAGCAAGAGAATATATTCGAGGTCTCGGAACCGGATGCATTCATTTAGGATGCAGGGACAAGCATGTTGCTATTATCGGAGAAACCTCCTACAACTGGATTTGTTCCTATTTCGCCCTTATGTCAATCGGTTCTGTCACAGTGCCTATTGATAAGGATCTCCCTCCGGAAGAAATCTCCGGAATATTAAACCATGCAGAATGTGAGTATGTAATCTATAGTAAAGCGATTGAACCAAAAATAGAAAAGATATTGCAAACGGTTCCTGGTGTCAAAACTTTGATCTGCATGGGGGAAACAAGTATACCCGATGCTTTGAACATATCCGATGTGGTTGATGATGGCAGTAAATACTATTCATCGGGCGACACTTCCTATTACGACTACAAAATCGACCCTGACCGAACGGCTAGCATTGTTTTTACCTCCGGCACAACCGGTAGAGGTAAAGGTGTTATGCTCTCTCAAACCAACATCGTTTCAGACATGACCCAAGGCATGTACCTTTTTGATATTACACCGAAAACATTGGCTGTTTTACCACCTCACCATACATATGGTTCTACCGTTGTATTTGTGGGACATTTTTCTCAGGGATCTCAAATATGTATCTCCAGCGGTCTTAAGCATATTCCAAACGAGTTGAAGGAATTCAGCCCTTCCCACTTGGTATTGGTGCCTTTGTTTGTAGAAACCTTATACAAAAGAATATGGACCACTGCTGAAAAAAGCGGTAAGGACAAGCTCCTACGCGTAATGATGAAAGTCAGCAACGGTTTGCGCAAGGTCGGAATCGATTTACGTCGTAAACTTTTCAAAAACATTCATGATGTTTTCGGCGGAAAACTCGAAATGATAATCAGCGGGGGGGCAAGCATTAACCAAGACATCATCGATGCTTTTGAAGCCTTCGGTTTTACCATTCTCAACGGATATGGCATTACAGAGTGCTCTCCTTTGGTTTCCTGTAACCGAAACAAATACATGAAAAAAGGAAGCGTCGGCACACCTATTATCGGCGAAAAGGTAAAGATCAGAAACCCGGACGAAAATGGAGAGGGTGAAATCTGTGTCAAAGGATCTAACGTCATGCTAGGATATTATAAAGACTCGGAAGCCACCAAAGAAGCCTTTGACGAAGAAGGCTATTTTAGAACAGGGGATTTTGGCAAGTTGGATGAAGAAGGTTGGATCTATATCACGGGAAGAATTAAGAATATCCTGATTTTAAGTAACGGTAAAAATGTATATCCGGAAGAAATCGAAGCTGAAATATCGAACATATACGGTGTTTCAGAAGTGGTTGTTTACATCGGAGAAAGTAAGAGTAAAAAAGAAACACTTGTTGCAGAAATCTTCCCGGATTTTGACGGGCTGAAAAACAAGGGAATCACCGATGTGGAAACCTATTTTAATGAGGAGATCAAAAATCTCAACAGCAAAATGGTATCTTACAAATCCATAAAAGTGGTGAAAATAAGGGAAGAAGAATTTGTAAAAAACACATCGAGAAAAATTCAACGTTTTAATATCGATAAAAAAATTGATGAATAAGACATACTGATTACTCCATATAAATAAAATTGTAAGAGACGTCCCAGGACGTCTCTTTTATTTCCCATAAGATATCTTTGCATAAGCCAAGGCTTTTATGGAGTAATTAACTTATTGATGGCTGAAATGTAGATAATTTATTTTACCGGCACATTAATACTGTTTGGATCAACCTCAATATAGAAATTTAGATTTCATGAGGTGAATTATTGTATTGGATATCGGTTCAAAGACATCAAAAGACAATAACAGGCATGAACTTTTAGCGCAGATAATAAAAGCAATTTCAGACCGGCTTCATACCATTTTACCGGGAATGATTTCTAGAAATCAAGAAATAGGTAAAGATGCATGATTGCCGCTGCTATATACTGCCCGTGATCCTCTTCCACAAACATATCACCTATGAGAATTGCATCCTCCGATGTTTTCATACTTGGATAAATATCTCCTATCCAACCATTGTAACTTTCTGATTTTCTTCCTCCGTAAGAATCTCATCATACATTTCTAAAAATCCAATCTATATCCTATATATTTGCCTTACGAGACTTATTGATTCCTCCTCACAATAACTCTAAATTCATTCTTTGCTTTTTAGGAGTTCTGCTCCGGAAATGCCCGGTCTGGTCATGGATATGGGATTTAAAATGATGTCCAGTTCCTCGCTTGTCAGTAATTTGTCACGGATGAGCAGTTCACGCACAGGTGCACCGGTTTCAAGGGCTTCCTTGGCAATCTCAGTAGCTTTTTGGTAGCCGATGTGTGGGCTAACCGCCGTGACGATCCCAACACTGTTTTCCACCTGGGACTTGCAGTGTTCCACATTCGCCGTAATCCCTGTCACACAGTTATCAACAAGCGTTTGAACCGCATAGGTGATCGTCTCAATCGACTGGAACAGGTTATAGAAAATAATCGGTTCAAAGGCATTGAGTTCCAGTTGGCCGGCTTCCGCAGCCATAGTTACTGTGACATCATTACCGATAATATTAAAAGCCACTTGATTTACAACCTCAGGAATGACCGGATTAACCTTGCCGGGCATGATGCTTGAACCGGCCTGCTTCGGTGGCAGGTTAATTTCACCAATTCCTGCCCGTGGGCCGGAGGACATGAGCCGTAAATCATTCGAAATTTTTGAAAGGTTCACAGCACAACATTTTGTCACGCCGGAGACAGCAACATAACCATCGAGGTTCTGGGTTGCGTCAATCAAGTCGTGAGCCTGCGTCAGCCCAAGAGAAGTGATTTTATCAATGTTTCGCACCACAAGCTTAAGGTATTTTGTGTCGGCATTTAGTCCGGTTCCAATTGCAGTTCCACCCAGGTTTAAATGGCGCATTTCTTCTTTTGCGGTTTCAAACCTTAAGATGTCACGTTTTATGGCAGCAGCATAAGCACGAAATTCTTGCCCGAGACGGATCGGAACAGCATCTTGCAACTGCGTACGTCCCATCTTGATTACACCGTCAAATTCCTCCTGTTTTTCTACAAAAGCATCGTAAAGACGCTTTAACTGCTCCTGTGCCTTGGTGATCAGCTTGAGTGCAGTAATTCTACCACAAGAGGGAAACACGTCATTAGTCGATTGCCCGTAATTCACATGATCGTTCGGATGTACTAGGTAGTAATCACCTTTAATACCGCCTAAATATTCTATGGCACGGTTAGCAATTACCTCATTGGCATTCATGTTCAGGCTTGTACCTGCGCCGCCCTGAATTGGATCTACGATAAATTGATCATGCAGCTTACCGGCAATAACCTCATCACATGCTTCAACAATTGCGTTTGACCGTTTTTCATCAAGACGGCCAACCTCAAAGTTGGTAATCGCTGCGGCCTTTTTTATTTCAGCTATGCTATTAATAACCTCCGGATGCATGGTAAGCCCTGTAATAGAAAAATTTTCTACTGCACGTAATGTCTGTACACCATAATATGCATTAATCGGAATCTTTTTGGATCCAAGGGAATCCTGCTCTAAACGGAATTCTCCGTTTCCTTCGCGGTACTTGGTTATCATAATTTCCTCTCTTTCGTTTGTCTATCCTTTGCTCTGCTCTAAATGAAGCAGTTCATTTTTCATATCAATTCCACCTGCATACCCCACCGGTTTACCATCAGTACCAATAACACGATGGCAAGGAACCGCAATTATAATGGGGTTTTTGTTATTCGCCATACCTACTGCACGATATGCCTTTGGGTTTCCAACCGTTTCGGCAATTTGCTTGTAGCTTCTTGTTTCGCCATAAGGAATATCGCAAAGAGCCTGCCACATTTTTCGTTGAAAATCTGTTCCTCTTAACGTATAGGGGAAGTCAAAACATTTTCGCTTTCCGTTGAAATATTCACTTAGCTCACGCAATACTTGGTCGGTAAGAGGTGTCTTCTCCCCTGTGTCATCATGTGTTTCAACCTTTCGAAGATATGTTATCTTGTTATCTTCAACTTCTATCCGAAAAAATCCGAATTTTGTTTCATACACAGCATAATATTGACCCACTGTTATTTACCTATTCCTTCTTATTCATTTTTACCTTTTTAGGTGCGGGATCCTTCCATTCCGGTACGGCTCCCCCTGCGATCGCCCATAAATATAAGCTTGCAGTCGTACCATAAGGAGAATAGCGCCGGGCATATCGGTTGAATTTCTTTCTATCGATCTGCCTGTGGCGATACAGCATGCGCATACCTCGTAGGATAGCCAAATCTCCATAACTGACCACATCAGGGCGTTGTAAGCAAAAAATCATAAGCATTTCCGCTGTCCATACCCCGATCCCTTTTAACGTTGACAAGTCCTTTACGATATCCTCATCAGGTAAGTCCTTAAGTGCTTCGACATCGAATTCTCCGTCCAACACTTTTTGTGCAAAGTCTTTGATATAGTCAGCCTTTTTGTATGTCATCCCACAGCTTTGTAGTGTATCACGGTCACAAGCACATAAGGTTCCGGCATTCACTGTTCCTGACAAATCACAAAGACATTTCCATACGGTCCTTTGAGCAGCCGAAGAGATCTGCTGCCCGATGATATGGTGAACGACGGATGAAAACAGGTCGCTACTTACCTCTCTTTTTATGGGTCCGATCTGATCGATCGCTTGACCTAGCACAGGGTCTTTCTTCTTCAAATATTCAATTTCTTCGATTCCATATTTAAAGTACAAAAAAACACCTCTTTGGTTTGTCAGCTTCTTTAACGTGTTAAGTTCTTTTCTCCTGATATCAAAGCGGTAATAATACCCAATCGTACTTTAGATGAGAATAAATCCGAAAACTCATTAAACATGATTTGTCTCATCCTCCTTTAAACGTTTTCCTTATAATATCAAAAAGAATCCCTGAAGTATATTAGTACCTAATACGGATCCTAAAAAACGACGCGGATGTTCCTTGACCAATGTTGTGTTCTACAGTCGTGGGTACAACCATTAGAATCAAACTGAGCAGTACATAAACCAATGCCAATATTTTTGGTCATTTTCGATTGACTAGAATACCTGTTACAAAAAACTTCAAGGGCATAGCAGCCCTAAAGAACATATACGGAATGGAAACATACCGGGCAATTTTGTCAGCGGACATGCTAGCTCATTTTATTCGTGATATCAAGGTCATTCAGGAAACTTCTTTTTTCGGTTAGGTTATAAGTCGTAGTTATTTTTTACATTCAACCTGTTCAAAGCCCGCGCCAATCTAGCCTGGGCAGAACGGTATTCATGATTACTTTTATTTTGCAGGATTGCTTCTCTTGCTGCGTCTGCTGCGCTTTGTGCCCGGTTGGCATCAATGTCCTCCGGTCGTTCAACCGTATCAACCAAAACCAGGACTTCATTGTTTTCCACCTTCACGATTCCATGGGAAATTGCGACCACTTCACCTTCTTGTCCCGGTGGTCGGTAAAACAGCGCACCGGGAACCGTTGCAATGATCATATTACTGTGGTGCGCCATGATTCCATATTTCCCCTGCAAGGAAGGAACAATCAAAGATTCGCATGGACCAATATAGAAGGGATCGTCAGCAGCCAGAATATTGAGATAAAAGGTCTTCATTCGTACTGACCTGCTTTCATTTTTGCAGCCTTTTTCACAACATCATCAATGGTTCCCACATTGTAAAATGCTGCTTCCGGATATGAATCCATCTCCCCGCTTATAATAGCCCCAAAACCTTTGAGTGTTTCCTGTAATGGTACATACTTTCCAGGTAAACCGGTAAATTTTTCTGCTACATGAATAGGTTGTGCTAAAAATCTTTGTATTCTGCGAGCTCGAGCAACAATGTGCCTATCCTCATCACCCAATTCCTCCATTCCCAAAATTGCGATGATATCTTGGAGATCACTATACTTTTGAAGAATTTCCTGAACACTTCTTGCGATTTGATAATGTTCTTTTCCTACGATATCCGCCTCAAGAATTCGCGAAGTGGATTCGAGGGGATCTACTGAAGGATAAAGGCCTTGCTCAGCTATCTTCCGACTCAATACCGTAGTTGCATCCAAATGGGTAAAGGTTGCCACCGGTGCCGGGTCGGTCAAGTCGTCCGCAGGTACATAAACAGCCTGAACAGATGTAATGGATCCGTTTTTTGTGGATGTAATCCTTTCTTGCAACTGACCCATTTCCTCGGCTAATGTGGGCTGATATCCCACCGCAGAAGGCATACGCCCAAGCAATGTGGAAACTTCACTACCGGCTTGTACAAATCGATAAATATTATCAATAAACAACAGCACATCCTTTTGCTCTTGATCTCTAAAATATTCCGCCATGGTCAGACCGGAGAGTCCCACCCGCATTCGTACACCGGGGGGTTCATTCATTTGTCCGAATACTAAAGCCGTCTTATCCGCAACGCCGCTTTCTCGCATTTCTCGCCAAAGGTCGTTGCCTTCACGGCTTCGCTCTCCCACGCCTGCGAAAACAGAGAAACCTCCGTGCTGTGTGGCCACATTATGGATCAATTCCTGAATCAAAACCGTTTTTCCTACCCCTGCACCACCGAACAAGCCTATTTTGCCCCCTTTTGGATAAGGCTCCAGTAAGTCAATAACCTTTATACCGGTTTCCAGGATTTCTAAAGCAGGACGTTGTTCTTCAAAAGACGGTGCTCGTCGATGGATCTCCCACCGGGTCTCATCTTCGGAAATTGCTAGACCGCCATCAATGGGTTCTCCTAAAACGTTGAACATCCTTCCTAATGTACATTTTCCCACAGGAACACGAACACCTGCTCCGGTTGCAATTACCGTCATACCACGAGCAAGATTCCCGCTTTCGTCCAACATAATGCAACGGACAACATCCTTTCCGATATGCTGCGACGTTTCCATCACTCTTGTTTCGCCATTCACTTTAACCGTAAGAGCTTCTTTTATTCTAGGCAGATGCCCCTGCTTAAATTCTACATCAATTACAGAGCCGGAAATCTGCACTATCATTCCGCTGTTCAAATTCATCATACCTCCTTCTTTCGTTTTCTTTTTTGAGCCTTTACACCGGAGATCACTTCTGTGATTTCTTGAGTGATGGTTGCTTGCCGAACGCGATTGTATTCAACCGTGAGGGCTTCAAGGATTTTTTCCGCATTCTGATCCGCTGTACTCATAGCAGCCATTCGAGCGTTATGTTCACTGCAAAAACTGGCTACCAATGCACTGTAAATAAATCCGGACAACCAACTTTTAACCACATTGTCGATCACCAAATCCATGGAGGGATAAAACTCAAAAGGATTGTCCACCTCTTTTTCTGTCGACTTTCCATCATGATCTTTGGTTGTAGATTGCCTGCGAAAGGGCAATAGACGAGTACATACCACATCTGTACTCATGTTGTTTATCAAATCAGTATATACAACAAATATCTTATCCAGCTCACCCTTATGAAACAGCTCAAGCAAAAGCTCGCTAATCTCTCTGCTTCGATTCATCGTTGGGTTTTGAGCGGTATATAAAAAGCTTTTCTCAACTGGAATATTATGTAGCTTAAAGAATCGTCTTCCCCACTCGCCTACAACAAACAATTTGATATCCGAATGTTCCGACATGAGCTGCTGTACTTTCTTGATCACTCCTTGATTGTATCCACCTGCCAGCCCCTTGTCTGCAGTAATGACCAGCACACCATATGTCCCATCAGGCGCTTCACCACCGTCAGCAGGATAGAAATATCTGTTTTCTACACCTTCAACATTACGGAAAACACGTTTAATCTCACTGTGTAATGCATCGAAATAAGGTCTTGTGCGATCCAGTTGATTTTTTGCTTTCTGTAATTTATTAGAAGCGATCAAATACATGGCATTGGTAATTTTCCGCGTGTCTTGAACACCGGCAATCCGGCTTTTTATTTCTTTTACACCAACCATTTATCTAATCACCTCCCCATGTCCCTTGTACCTTTCCTAAGTATTCCCGTGCTAAAACCACAATATCCTGTTTGAGTTTTTCAGAAAGCACCTCTGTTTGCTGTAGCTCCCTATTGATGTGAGGTGCTTGTTCGTCAATATATTGAAGCATCTCCGATTGAAAGCTCTTTATATGATTCGGAGGAATCTCTTCCATAACATGATTGAGAGCTGCGACAAGAGTCACAATCTGATCATATTGCTGCATAGGGCGATGTTGCTCCTGCTTTAGCAATTGCATTAATCCCTTGCCATATGCCAATTGTCTTTTTGTTCCCTCGTCCAAATCGCTGGAGAATTGGCTAAAAATCTCCATCTCACGATATTGTGCAAGCTCCAACCGGAGTGTTCCGGCAGCGGATTTCATTGCTTTTGACTGTGCATCCCCCCCTACCCGAGATACAGACAAGCCCACATTGACTGCCGGGCGCTGTCCGGCAAAAAACAAATCGCTCTCTAAGAAAATCTGCCCGTCTGTAATAGAGATGATATTTGTGGGTATATAAGCTGAAACATCACCTGCGAGTGTTTCCACGATAGGTAATGCCGTCATACTTCCGCTCCCTACATCTTCAGATAGTTGTCCCGCCCGCTCAAGCAAACGAGAATGAAGATAAAACACATCACCGGGATAAGCTTCTCGTCCCGGCGAGCGTTCCAGCAGAAGGCTCAAAGAACGATAAGAAATAGCATGTTTCGTCAAATCATCATATACGATCAAGACCGATCGGCCTTTACTCATAAAGTACTCGCCTAAGGCACAGCCGGAATATGGCGCAATGTATTGAAGAGATGCCGGTTCACTTGCAGAGGTATTGATAACAATTGTGTAGTCCATGGCACCGTATTGTAGAAGCGTATTCACCAATCGAGCAACGGAGCCTGCTTTTTGACCGATTGCAACATAGATGCATATCACATCCTTGTTTTTTTGATTTAGTATGGTATCCAATGCTATGGTTGTCTTCCCGGTCTGCCGATCACCGATAATCAATTCGCGCTGCCCATGTCCAATTGGGAACATGGAATCAATCGCCATAATACCCGTTTCCAGCGGTCGATTGACCGGCTGACGATCAATAATACCGGGAGCAGATGATTCAATCGGTCGATACACCTCTGATTCGATGGGACCTTTCCCGTCAATAGGATTTCCCATAGCATCAATTACACGTCCTATAAAGTTATCCCCAACCGGTATCCCTGCGGTTTTGCCGGTTCTCTTTACAATGCTGCCTTCCGTGATGTTCTCACCATCGTCAAAAAGGATACAACCCACTTCATCACGTTTTAATTCCAACACCATACCACGAATTCCTGAAGAGAAAAGAAGAATCTCCTGGTAGGTAGCATTAGGAAGACCGCTCACAGTGGCAATACCGTCACCAACTGTCAAGACTGTGCCGATTTCACTTGCAAGGGCTTCAGGTGTCCAGTTTTGAATGGTCTCTTTCAGTAAAGGAATAATATCACCGTTTTGAGCAGATAGATGCCTGATCTCCTCTTTGAGCTGCTCCATCCTGCCTTCTATACTCCAGTCGTAAACTGATTCCAAATGCCAGGTAGGCACTAAAGAGTCCCCTTGTATCCAATCACCGACTTCCAAGCGAAATCCTTCTGACAAGGATTCATCCTTACTCCAAGTCAGTTCAATATTCGGATGATGTTCTTTTCGTAAAAAAGCGATTAATTGCTCCCTTTGGGTTTCATCAGGTGGATTTAAGCTATATAGTATTGCATGTGCACCTTTTTTGCTTTTATTATACTTGATCACTTGCTAGCCCCTTTCGTTGCAACATCTAAAAATAGATCCAACGATTCGGAATCAGATTGAGCGAGCAATTTTTCTGTAGCATGGATCGCCATCAATACAATATCTTCTTGAGCATCCTTCAAAATCTGTGCTCTTTCTTTCTCTGCAGCCTTTCGTGCGTCGGATATAATTTTTGTAGCGCGTTTTTCCACGCTTTGTAGATACAAAGCAGCTGCCTGTTTGGACTCTTGGGCAGCAATTGTCCTTTTTTCCTCAATTTCTACATCAACACTGCTAAGGCGTTCTTTATACGATAAACCCAATTCCTCAGCATACCTGTTCTTCTCTTTGGCTTGCTGATCCAAATCGTGATAGTATTGCTCTCTCTTCTCCATAAAATCCCTTACGGGTTTATACAGCAACAAATACAATCCTAGTGTTAAGATTAGAAAATTGAACAGATGTAATAGAATCTGTTGCCAATCAATATTTAAAAGAGTTCTCATCTAATATCACCTATCCTCACAAAACAAATATAATCATAACTGCCACAACCAAAGCGTAAATAATTGCAGTTTCAATAAATACCAAGCCTAATGTCAAACTAGATCGTATGTTAGCTGACGATTCCGGTTGCCTGGCAATATTGTCTACAGCTTTTCCGATTGCTTGCCCCATGGCGATCGCTCCTGCAGCAGAACCAATACCGATTACTAAAGCTGCAGCAATAGCTTTAGCACTTGTTTCATTCCCTTGAGCTGTTGCAGACTCGCTAACCTCCGCAGATAAGACGGATCCTTCTCCGGATGCAAACACAGAAGCCGATACCGAAACGAGCAAAACGATCATAATCACTGCCAATAAGCAGGGTGTAATTCTTTTTATTGTTTTCATGTTAAAAACCTCCCTAAGACGATAGTATGTTTCTATTTTTTTTCGCGAGGTTCTGTTACCTCGCCGTATGTTGAAGCTGTCAGTGTAATCAGAACATAAGTCTGAATCACCGCATGCAATAAAGTAAATAAAACACCGACCAAAATCGGCAAAATAAAGCTCAATCCTATATAGTAATACACCAGCTCTGTCACCAAAACACCGCTAAGCAATGCTCCGAACAAACGAAAACTCATGGAAACGGGCATGGAAAAGTCTTTTAGTGCACTTCCAAGACCTTTTATGCCGTTTTTCAAAAGTCCACCTGATAAAATTACAAGATAGGATAGAGAGCCTAATGCAATTGCTCCGTTTATGTCCGACAACGGCGCAGGGAGCGTAATCGCATGTCCCTTTGTTGAAATGGCTTGAAATCCGGTCAACTCAAATATGGTGCCCCAAAAAATATACATACCGGCACCAAAGATATATGCACCTAGTAACCGGTTACTGTGGGGGCTGTTGGTTTTGGCAAACTTATGAAAAAAGCTAACCAACTCCTCGAGGAATAACTGAAACTTCCCGGGAATACGTTTTAACCGAGGAATGAAAAATATACGAATCAGCACAGCTACAATCAACAATCCTGCTGTAACAACAAATGCAGAAACCAAACCCGGATTGATATCCTTTATTCCCAAGAAACTGATGTGATTCGCTTCATGCAAAACTGCGTCCCGCATCATTTCTTTTACAGTTTCATGCTTTTCTTGCTGTTTGTTCGTCAGTATTATCCCAACAAGCACTGCAACAATCACTAAGATCCATACAATAACTACAGCTCTATTCTTCTTGTTCATGCAATCTCCTTTCTTTAATTTCTTTAACACTAAGCACCTTCCAGAGAAATAAAACCGTGTGGATCCCGGTTCAATAAAAGCTCTTCTCTAGAGGCTTTTTTCACAGCTCTCTCCACCCTTTTACAGACACGAGATCTACCCAAGTGATCAACAACGCCCATCCTTAATAACATGCGAAGTGGTTTCCTGTTAAGACCGGTTATATAAACACTCTTTCCTTCTTTATGTAATCGTTTTAAGATATCCCGAAGAACCAACGCACCGGATTCATCCATGACAGGAACATCAGAAAAATCCAATACCAATATCGGTTTCCCGGATGCCTCCCTGATATGATTTTTCATGTTTTCTACACCTACGAAGAATAAAGGTCCGTGGAATGTGATGATTTCTACATTCGGATGGATTACCATTTCAAAGGAGCCGGAATTTTTCCCGTTGAATATCTTTCCGTTAGGTAAAGAGGCTAGCTCCACTAACACACTAATACCGGCAAGAGCTGTTCCGATCACCACTGCTATCGTCAAGTCCTTCACCACAGTTAAAACTGTTGTAATAATCATGATTACACCAAAACTATACCTGGCTCTCGGTACAAGTTTTAAGCTCTTCCAATCTGCCGTACGCACTGAAGCAACCATGAGAATAGCTGCTAATGTCGCTAATGGTATTCGTTTGACAATAGGGCCGAGGATTAGAATCATAAGTATAAGAAAGATGGAATGCATAATACCGGAAAGTCGGGTACGCCCGCCGCTATAAACATTGACCCCGGAGCGTGCAACAGCCCCGGAAACAGGTATACCACCAACCAAAGAAGAAATAATATTCGCCAATCCCTGACCGATTAACTCTTTATTACTATTATGCCTTGTGCCCAGCATTCCGTCGGTAACTTCTGCAGATAACAAAGATGAAATGCTACCCAAAAGGCAAATCGTTAAAGCAGGCATAAGCAAAGTGCTAATTTTTTCAAACGGCATGATACCCACAGATAATTGCGGCATCTTGAATGCGATATCGCCTACAAGGTGTGGGCTATGTATGAATATCTCATTCACCAGTAAACCCGCAACAAGCCCTAGTAGAGATTCAGGTATCTTCTTAAAAAAACGTAGAGCAATAACAATAACAACCACTGTAATAACCGTAATCAATATTTCATTTAAAGCATCGCCAACAGCAGTCATAAAAAACAAGATGGCCACTCCATTGGTAAAACCTGCAACCACCGAACGCGGTAAATATCGGACAAATGCTCCTAATCGAAATAGGCCTAAAAGAACTTGCATAAATCCTGCCAAGGCACCGGTCAAGAGCATACCGCCTATCCCGTGCTCACTGACAACAAGCGTTAAAACTGCAATCATAGCACCGGTCGGACCGGTGATCTGTACACCACAACCACCAAACACGGCCGCAACCAAGCCTCCGAAGATCGATGCGTATAAACCCGCTAGTGCACCTGCACCGCTGGCAATTCCAAAGGCTAACGCAAGAGGAAGAGCTACAACCGCTGCTGTAAGTCCTCCGAGTAAATCATTGCGAATACTCTGCAACCCATTTTTTGACCGAATCATCCCCTCCACCACCCCATACAATTTTTTTGAGCACAAAAAAAAGCGCATGCCTAGTCATTTTTGACTACACACAACGCTTGGTTTACTCCTACGAGGTTAGCTGACGGATTCGGGCACCCAAGTCGCCCTACCCGGTGTATTTACCGGGATTCACCCCAAAAGACGGACCCCCCGTTTCTAAATGGAATTCGGAGATGACGTTATTTAATGTGTTTAATATGCATCATACACATCTATCATACCACAATATCCGGTAAAGTCAAGGTTACATATGGTACCATTCATTTATCGGCCATCCCCTAGCTTTTCCTTGAAAATCTTGTTTCTCTCTTCAAAGCTGACTTCTCGGTGAATTTGATGCAACATCCAATTATACCCGAAGGGGTCTGCGAACATAGCATTGCTTACGCCAAATTCAGTCATTTCAGTCACACGCCGAATGACAGTACACCCGGTAGTTAGAGCCTTTTCAAAGGTTTTAGATATATCCGGTACAAAGACATTCATCCATATAGATTTTATTTCACCGTCTTTTGGAGCAAACATAAAATAATCCGGATTTTCATCCAATAAATGAAAACGTCCACCGTACATGGTAAAAAACACTTCACTCAATCCTTTACCAAAGTTCGCCACTTCAATACGGTGTATTTCGAAAATTCGTTCATACAATGTCAGCGCTTTTATGCTGTCTTTGACAACCATATCAATTTCAATTCCCGTTCTCGGTTCAGTCATAAACTACTCTCCTAAAAGGCCTTCGCCATAAGTTTGATCATTCCGTGCAGCTTACCATAGATACCTTGTCCAATCACTAGTTCTTTAAAACGTTCAAAAAGTACTTTGTTCTCCTTATTGATATGTTGACTCAATGAATGGCTGTATTGCATGGCAGCTTTATTAAATTTTTGTCCACAATGTCAAAGAATAAAAAATAAAGTAGTTTAGATTATTATATTACTTCTTGAAAAATATAAATCATTTCAAAAGATTTAGTACATTTATGGCTGTAAAAAAGCAGGTGCTATATATTTAAATTAAATTCCACTTTAAGTTGCATTTTTATATGAAATAACAACTATTTAGATATGGAATAAGTAACTAATGTTTGATATTCTGTTGATATCAAAATTAAAGGATGGTTAAATAAAATGTTTGATGCAAGAAAAACAGGTCAGAAAATTGCTATTCTTCGTAAAGAAAAAGGGGTGACGCAGGAAGAACTTGCCGATAAAATGGGTGTCAGCCCCCAAGCGGTCAGCAAATGGGAAAATGGAAATTCTATGCCTGAAGTCGCGCTGTTGGTATCATTATCTAAAATTTTAGATTGTTCGACTGACTGCATACTCAATCCAGCGGAATACAAAATAAACCAGCCAAATTATATTCATATGCTTTTGCCATATGAGGATGTTGATCCATACACTGGAGCATGGTGGCCGCGCAGTATGGCGTTTCCAGCAGTAATGGCCGCACTTAAGGTTTTTATGGGGCTGGAGGAACGTCGTAATTTTAATAATTATCAGATTAATGACGATCAGGAATACATTCTGCAATCGGGGATATCAAATCTTGCATTCGGGTTTTCACATTACAAAGCAGAATTCATTCATGACTGCTTTCAAATCTACCGTTTAGATTATAAAACTGTTACAACCAACCATAAGACATTTGAAGAAATTATAGTGATAATCAGAAGGCAGATTCAGAAAGGATATCCTGTCATCATTCAAGATAAATCCAACAACGCAGCATTTTTGTTTGTTACCGGCATTATAGCAGACGGACAAAAAATTCGAGTGCACGAATTTGTGGAAGGTGTGGATGAAAAAAACTGTAATATGAATCCATATGATATGGAAACTATGGATAACTGGCTGAAACCGGATATGGAAATCCTGTTGCTTTACCATACAGATAATAAACTGAGTATTGAAAAAGCGTGCAAAAACGCACTGTATAACTACTGCCTGATGATGTATGGAAAGTCGGATAAAGAAGGATTCTGCAGTAAACAAACACCGGATTCATTTCGGCAGTTTATGAGCTATGGTTCTGATGGGTATTGTACTTATATCAGCTACCTACAACGCACTGGATCTCTTGAAGGCTTTTACCCACAGCAATGTATTATTCATGAAAATCATATTAATACGTTAGGTTTTTTGAAGATGTGTAAAGAGTATATCAAAGATATTGACCAACAGAGTTTAAATGCAGCAATTGACAGATATCAAACCTTGAAAGAATATTCTTGGGAAATCATTAACATCTCCTGGAATGACCCATCACATACGGAATCAGATTATGAAAAGGCTAAAGAGATCATGAATATACTAATTCGGTCAAATGAAGTTTTCAGAGATGCTGTAAGTGATATAAAGAAAGCGATTAATTTCGTTGTATAAAGGATAATACGAAGTCTAGTTAGTTCGCTATCCTTAAAAGTGAACCTTCAACAAACCCATAATATGCGTAACACTTACTTTTCGTTCCAGCCTAATGTAATTAGCTCATAGCTCCTGACATAAGTTGAATACCATTTAAACAAATGACTTGAAAAGAATAGATTACAATCGATTACTGATTTCGCTTCCAATGCATCAGCTGGAACCTCCATTACAACCCGGTCAAATTTCAGCAGTACGTTGAGCCTGTCAATATCCGTATACTCCTCAAATTACTTTCTATAGATAAGATTTCTCACTACTGGTAATAAACTATTCAGATTTATCATGCTTTTTTGCCTCCCTAACGCATATCTTAATACTTAATACTTCCCTTTAAACCTAACTTTGCCATGGCTGTATCCTATGTAACTTTTGGCCGTCTCTCCTACCCGCCTCCTCTCTCACTTGCCCCATCACATCGGAATTATATTTTTCCGAGTGTAGAATGGAACGATTCTTAATATAAGAGCCGGTAAACTGTTTATTCCTGTTGTCCGGCTTTTTTGCAAGTTACTATGCCAAAATTATTGGAGCCACCTCTCACATTCAATATTAATTCAGAAGAAATACCCAATTTCCGCGCATTTCCTCCACAAACTTCATCCATACGCATAATATCTATTTTTTATTAATAGTTCTTCAAGCTTATCTACTATTCTTGTTAGCCAATGTAAGCCAAAAAATTATGACCTTCTGACTCTGTTAGCCACAAATAAAATCAGAGCCTATTAGTTTTCATACTAATAGGCTCTAACCCAGTGATTTGGCGCGCCCGGCAGAGATCGAATCCACAACCTCTTGATCCGTAGGCAAACATTCGATACCCTTAAAATCCTATTGAAATCAATCCCAACCCCTCTATGTCACTACATTTCCGGTTAGCCAATGTAAGCCATCTTTAGTCTCCATTTTTGACCTTCTGGCTCGATAGCCATTAAATAATTGGTCGCTCCTGAGGCTTCGCGTTATATAAATGTTATGCATTAGGCATGTCGCTGCGGATATACCGTCTAATTTTGCACCTGCAACAATAATATCCACCTCACTGGTCGTCGGTAAACTCTTTTTGGGTAAACTGCAATACCTTGCACCTCATTTATACATCTGATTTCTGTCTTACGCTTATTATGCCAAACACTTGGGTGTAAACAGCTTTTTAGGCTCCTCTTCTTTCAATTCTCCTTTGAATAAACTTCACTAGTTCCATAATTGGAATAATACTAATGGCGATGAGTATTGCAACAGCAAATTCAAAGAGTGATATGCTTTCAAGTCCGAATGCTTTTGAAAGTACCGGAATATAAATCACCGCTGTCGTTAATATAAAGGATACGATCATTGCACTCCATAACCAATTGTTCCGATGAGGCATATTGAAAATCGAGCTGCGACGCGATCGCATATTAAAAGAGTGGAACATCTCTACCAAAGCCAATGTCAAGAAGGCCATTGTGATCCCGTCAGGGCTATTGGCGATTTCCCATTTGCCCGATTCAATATAATGACCGACAAAGTAGGATAACAAGGTCAATCCTGCTATGAGGGCGCCTTGAAATGCAATATCGAATCCCATACCTCCGGCGAAAACACCGTCTGTTGCTTTTCTAGGAGGACGGTTCATGATATCTCTCTCACTCTTTTCCATCCCCAATGCCATTGCCGGGAGGCTGTCGGTGACCAGGTTAATATATAATAGATGCACCGGCTTAAGAATGACAAAGC
Organism: uncultured Clostridia bacterium; assembly: GCA_937894465.1. Classification (GTDB taxonomy): domain Bacteria; phylum Bacillota; class Clostridia; order JAAYHZ01; family JAAYHZ01; genus JAAYHZ01. The sequence goes on along the minus strand of CALCRE010000208.1, from coordinate 4,410 downwards.
CGAACAAAGTGGCAAAGAAGATTGCCAGTACCTCGGCAAGATTGGATGACAACAGGAACTGAATGGATTTTCTTATATTGTCATAAATTCTTCTACCTTCCTCCACAGCAGATACAATGGTTGCAAAGTTGTCATCAGTGAGCACCATATCCGCTACATTTTTTGTAACATCCGTTCCGGTAATACCCATGCCCACGCCGATATCTGCGCTTTTAATGCTCGGTGCATCATTTACGCCGTCTCCGGTCATAGCCGTGATATAATTATTGGCTTTCCATGCATTAACAATTCGAACCTTGTGATCCGGTTGAACTCTGGCATATACTGCATACTTTTGTACATTTGTTGTTAACTCTTCGTCGGAAATTTCATTAAGCTGTGCACCGGTTATAGCTTCTTTTCCTTCACCAAGAATGCCCAGTTCATTTGCAATGGCTACAGCAGTATCCTTATGGTCTCCGGTAATCATAACGGGATGAATACCGGCTTCACTACACTTGATAATGGCATCCTTTACCTCCGGTCGGACCGGGTCGATCATACCGGAAAGTCCTATAAAGCACATTCCGTCTTCTAATACCTTCGGCTCATATGAGAAAGGTTCCTCATTCCATACCTTTTGAGCGGCGCACAAAACCCGTAACGCTTTATCCGCCAAAGCTTTGTTGGCACCAATGATTTCTTGTCGCAAATCATCTGTCAAGGGTGTGATATTGTTGTCCTTGAGTAAATGAGTACATTTTCTAAGCACCTCATCCGGTGCGCCTTTTGTAAATTGGATCAAACTATTGTCAGTCTTTCGATACACCACCGACATCATCTTCCGCATGGAGTCAAAGGGTGCTTCACCAATCCTTGCATATTCACTTTTGGATTCAGATATGCCAAAATTGATGGCATCAATGATAAGAGCTCGTTCTGTGGGTTCCCCCACCACTTCCCCCGATGCGTTTTGTTTTGCATCAGAGCTTAACAGCATGGCAAGAACTAAGAAATTTTCATCATCTGTATAGCGCTCAACCACTGTCATCTTGTTTTGTGTTAACGTTCCGGTTTTATCTGAACAAATCACCTGGGTACTACCTAATGTTTCTACTGCTGTGAGCTTTCTGATAATGGCGTTCCGTTTGGACATATTGGTTACACCAATAGAAAGGACAATAGTGACAACCGCTACAAGTCCTTCGGGAATTGCAGCAACAGCAAGACTGACCGCAAGCATAAATGTATCTAGCATAACAGTTCCGGTGATATCCGGGTAATGACGAATGACATTGATCAAAATGATAAAAATCGAGATTCCGATTACCAAAAAACTGAGTGCTTTACTTAGTTGAGCAAGTTTTAATTGCAAAGGAGTTCGTTCTTCTTTCGCATTTGCTATGATATCGGCTATTTTACCCATTTCGGTATTCATACCGCTACCTGTTACAACAGCCCGACCACGTCCATAAACCACGGTGCTACCCATATACACCATGTTTTTTCGATCACCTAATGAGATATCTTTTTCACCATTCAAACTCAATGTTTCGACTTGCTTGGTAACAGGCACCGACTCTCCGGTTAGAGCCGCTTCTTCAATTTTCATACTGGCGCATTCTATGACACGTGCATCTGCCGGAACAGCATCTCCGGCTTCGAGAACAATGATGTCTCCAGGAACTAATTCCTCGCTTTTTACCACAATGAGATTTCCATCACGAACCACCTTGGATGTAGCTGCTGCAATTTTTTGCAGCGCTTCAATGGCTTTTTCCGCCTTATTCTCTTGGTAAACCCCCAGTACGGCATTTAGAATAACAACAGCCATGATAACGATCACTTCCGTAAAAGGCTCTTTTGATAAAAAAGCTGTGATACCAGATATTACTGCCGCTGAAATTAAAATAATAATCATGGGATTTGTAAGTTCTTTTAAAAACTTATAGAGCAAAGATATCTTTTTGCCTTCCTTTAATTTGTTCGGTCCGTATTGCTCCAACCGTTGACTCGCTTCAATCGAACTAAGACCTGAATCTGTAGATCTTTGCTGTTCAAGTACCTTCGCTATGTCCTCCAAATATTCTTTCATATACAATGCACCGTCCTTTCTGTTATCCACATTATTTTGCCATTAACTATTAAAAAAACTCATATACAAGGGTAGCCCTTTTGTATATGAGTCTCATTCTTTACAGATAAACCAGACATTGAATGCCATGATGTTGATTTATCACACAATTAGTGGAATTACTCCCTCATAGATTAACTATCTTATAACTATTTTATGCTTAAATATCAACAAATACAACACCCATGTAAATATTTTCACAATGCATTCTTCGCTGCGATATATCCGTAAGTCATGGCCGGACCTATGGTTCCACCACCACCCCGGTAAGCATTTACATCCACCAACGATTCATCATTGGGGTCAAGAATGCTTGATCCTAAAATTACTGCAAAGTACGAGCCTTTTTCAGTTTAATAGAACCCATGTCGTCCAGTCTGAAGCTTCCGTTGTGATCCGTCAAACTGTCCGGACATTCATTGATGTTTTTTGCAAACTCATCCATAGTATCTCCCTTGACTAAATACTTTACATCCATACCTGAGGTAGCATTCTTTTGTTAGACTTAGAACAGGTTTACCGTATTTGTTCACCTCAAAAACAACATTTTCTTTTACATTAAAAAAGCTCTCAAAAAGGCCTACATCATACTGTGTAAGCTTTTAAGAACTTTTACACGTTTTTATACATTTAAGAAAAAAACATAACCTGCTTTTGTCAAATCAGATTTGTTCCGCATCGTTTAATCTTTTGCGTCGTTGTCTTTTCCAAAGCATTGGTAAGAATTTCGACAACCTTGATGTGTTTATATGCGGGTATCTTTTCATTTACATCACTGATAGCCTTTTGTACAGCATCCTTAATTTCATCTATACTAGGCAGACGACCTAGCTTTTCTTTCAAGTAATCCAAATTAGGGAATATCTTGGCCTTTACACATGTGTCTCCATTTTCCTTGTCTGCAACAACAATGACCTCGCTGATTTCAGAGAACTTGGACAGACGTGTTTCGAGTTCTTCCGGATAAATATTCTTACCGTTTGCAGTTACAATCACATTTTTTCTACGCCCTTTGATATATAACGACCCGTCATTATCCATACAACCAAGGTCCCCTGTGCAAAACCAACCGTCATTGAATACCCGATCCGTTGCTTCTTGATCACGATAATAGCCAAGCATGATATTATCTCCTTTGGCTAATATTTCACCAATACCGTCCTCATTAGGAGAATCAATTTTAAGTGATACACCGGGTACGGCGATACCGGTGGAAGCAGCGTTTAAATAAAAGTCACTGTTTCCTGCCAATAAGGGAGAACACTCTGTAAGTCCGTATCCTTGCAACGTTTTGATCCCAAGTGCATGAAAATCATTTACAATTGCAGGATCTAGCTCTGCGGCTCCCACAATAAACAGACGAATCTTTCCGCCTAGAGATTTTTTAACTTTAGCACATATAACTTTCCGAATGATGGCAGGAATCTTAGGGAGTGCTTCTGCTAATGATTTGGTTTCAAAAAGTTCTTTAAATTTATCAGGGCAATCCTTTGCAATGGCTTTACTGATCCGTCTATTCAATAAGTTTAAGATAGCAGGAACCACCACCAAAACAGTGGGGCTGTATTCCGTCAGATTCTTTTGTATTTTGGTTAAACCATCGTTATATGTGATACAAGCCCCTCTTGATAAAAGAAGCAAGCAATTAAGAGTACATTCATAGGTGTGATGCAATGGAAGAATGGATAATGTCTTATCATCCGGTTTAATTCTTACAACGCTAACTGTGGAGTGAATATTGGAGCATATATTATATTGAGATAAACAAACGCCTTTAGAGTTTCCAGTGGTACCGGATGTGAATATAAGGATTTGCATCTCATCTTTTGGAAGTGTAATATTGTCAACCTCAGATTCTTTAGGTAAGAACGACACCGATCGTTGAGAAATATCATCAAAATCCATACATTTAATATTTTCTGCAATCATCGGCTTTAATTCAGATATAAATTTACTTTCAGCACAAACTGCTTCACATTCGGCAGAGTTCATAAAATCTCTTATATCTTCAGAATGAAGTTCTTTGTCAATCGGCACTGCAACCCCCACTGTTGCGGCGCAAATATACGACAATATCCATTCAAAGCAGTTCCTGCCAACAATAGCAATTCTTTTTCCACCAAGCCCCATACTTAAAAAATTGCTTGAAAGTGCGTAAAATCTTTCTTTTAAATTTTTGTAAGTTATATTTAAATAGCTACCATCACTGTTCTTTATTTGAAACGCGGTACGGTTACCAAATTTTTTTGCACTATGATTAATGATTTCACGAAAATTAAGAAATCTTTTTTCATTAT
>CALCRE010000207.1 GCA_937894465.1 uncultured Clostridia bacterium | reverse complement strand
CTACGCTTGAAAACGCCGATTTGCTCTATATTTCACGCTCGCTCTTCAAAACTGCCCCAATATTCATATGATTTCTTTAGGATTAATTGTATACTCATACACTATGCCAATTGAGCAAGTATTGTCGTGGAACCCGAATGTCAACAGGATTAGTATCGATAGAATAAATTTGACTCTTCAAAACTTTAACACTATCATCTTCACAATTTATCATTGTCATAAACCTAATTTGGGTATATAATAAACATACCAATTGAATTTTTTGCATGGAGATTAGGAGATGCACCAAAAGGCCTCATACACTGGGGCTATTTGGTGCATTTGTTTTTTGATATTAGTTTGGAGGTTTTCATGATCTATGATTTTGCAATAATCGGTGCAGGGGTAATCGGTTCCATGATTGCACGGGAGTTGTCCATGTATCAAACAAACATTTGCTTGATAGACAAAGCCCATGATGTATCTACAGGAGCAAGCAAGGCCAATAGCGGCATTGTGCATGCAGGCTATGATGCTGAACCCGGCTCCTTAAAAGCAAAAATGAATGTTTTAGGTTGCGCTTTGATGGAGCAAACAACAAAGGAGTTGGATGTGCCGTTTAAACAATGCGGTTCCATTGTTGCGGCCTTTGATTCGGAAGGGTTAACGGCCATACAAAAGCTCTACCAAAGAGGTTTGGAAAACCGGGTTCCCGATTTGTCACTTTTGAATCCGGAGCAAACCCGTGTGTTAGAGCCCAACATTCACCCAAGTATAAAAGGTGCACTGCATGCACAGACAGCCGGGATTGTTTGCCCTTATCAATTAACAATTGCAGCTGCTGAAAACGCAGTAACCAACGGAGCAGATTTAAAACTTAATTTTGAAGTGATTGACATAGATAAAAAAGATGGATTTTTTGAGGTCAAGTCTGCTACACAAACCATTCAAGCCCATTATGTAATCAATTGCGCGGGAGTATTTGCCGACAAAATCGCTCGCATGGTGTCTGATGATGACTTTACCATTAAGCCGCGACGGGGAGAATATATAGTATTGGATAAAACAGAAGGTGCATGGGTTAATACCGTGATTTTCCAGCCACCTTCTAACAAGGGAAAAGGAATTCTTGTCACCCCCACTGTTGACGGAAACCTTTTATTAGGCCCTACGGCTTCCTTTATAGAACAAAAAGAAGACACCCAAACCACCAATGAAGGGTTGCAAGAAGTCATTCGAGGTGCTTTTATCGCCGTACCCGGTCTACAATTAAAAAAGACCATTACATCCTTTAGCGGAATACGAGCCGCTCCTTCCGGTGATGATTTCATCATAAAAGAATCAGATCATGCCGAAGGGGTCTTTCATGTAGCAGGAATTGAATCCCCGGGCTTAACATCGGCACCGGCAATTGCTAACTATATAGTTGAGATAATAAAAGACAAAGGTGTGAATTTGAAATCTAACCCTCAAGCCACAAGAATTCGAAAAGGAATTCCTAAGATTATGGAATTACCTCCGGAAGAACAAAACAAGCTGATCCAAGAAAACAAGCTATATGGCAAGATCGTTTGCAGATGTGAATCAGTGACCGAAGGAGAAATTGTAGACAGCATACATCGACAGGCAGGAGCGACCACCATTGACGGTGTGAAAAGAAGGGTTCGAGCCGGTATGGGCAGGTGCCAAGGTGGTTTTTGCATGCCAAGGGTCCTGGAAATTTTATCAAGGGAATTGGATATTTCACCTTATGAGGTATGTAAAAACGAGCCCGGGTCCAACATTTTAAGGAGGAATGACGAATGATAAAAACTAATATTGCCATTATCGGAGGAGGACCTGCCGGCTTGGCTGCAGCCATTGCAGCGCATAATAAAGGTATCAAAGATATTATTCTGTTTGAGCGAGACAAAGAATTAGGCGGTATTCTTAACCAATGCATACATGACGGCTTCGGCCTTCATAAATTCAAAACTCGGTTGACCGGTCCGGAATATGCCGGAAGATATATTGATGAAATAAAGAAGACCCAAGTGGATATTAGGCTCAATCATATGGTGACGAATATATCCGATGATTTGGCCATCACCCTTGTCAATGAAGATAGAGGTGCTTATAAAGTACAGGCAAAAGCCATCGTTTTGGCTATGGGTTGCAGAGAAAGACCTCGCGGTGCATTGAATATTCCCGGAAGCCGGCCGGCCGGAATCTATACTGCCGGTACGGTGCAAAAGCTTGTGAATATGGAAGGGAAACTGCCTGGGAAAAACATCGTCATATTAGGATCCGGAGATATCGGTCTGATCATGGCCAGAAGGATGACATTAGAAGGTGCCAATGTAAAGGCAGTATGTGAAATGATGCCATACAGTTCCGGTTTAACCCGTAATGTAGTTCAATGCTTGAATGATTTCAACATCCCTTTGAAACTCAGTCACACTGTAACAAGGATATTAGGGGACAAACGGATAGAAGGTGTGGAGATATCACGATTGGATCAAAACCTGAAGCCTATCCCGGGAAGTGAGGAAATCATGGAATGTGACACACTTATTCTCTCTGTAGGCCTTATCCCGGAAAATGATATCATCTTTGGTGTCAACATGACCATGAATCAATTCACCGGGGGACCTATGATTGATAATAACTTAATGACGGATAAACCCGGGATCTTTTCTTGTGGAAATTGCTTACATGTTCATGATTTGGTGGATTATGTATCCGAAGAAAGTACTTTAGCCGGAGAACGAGCAGCAGAGTTCGTGTTAAAAGAGAAGCTGCCGCAACAGGAGAAAATCCCGTTGAAATGCGGTGAGAACGTGCGATACATTGTGCCTGGTTACATTACTAAGGAATCTATTGAACCTGTAACCGTAATGTTTCGGGTGACAAAACCCATGAATGATTGTAGAATATCCATATATTGCGACGACATTCAATTAATGGCCGCCAAAAGACAACGTTGTACCCCAGGTGAATCTGAAAGAATCACCCTTTCTAAGGAACGGGTCAGAACCATTTTGGAAAAAGGATCGATCACCGTTAGTGTGTCGGAATGAAATTCAAAGAAGAAAAAGGAGTATCAAGTGAGAGATTATAAAGAATTGAAGAATAAAAAATTGTTTGTACTGGATATGGACGGAACCATTTACTTAGAAGAGACCGTGATCCCGGGAGCTATTGACTTTATCAATACATTAAAGACACAAGGAAAAGACTATTTGTTTTTTACCAACAATTCCTCTAGGAATTCATCCATGTACGTGGAAAAACTAAACCGATTGGGTTTTGGTACACCTCGGGAGAAAATCATGACATCCGGAGATGTAACAATCGATTTTCTAAAAAGCAATCGTCCCGGGCAGTCAGTCTATTTATCCGGAACCCCTGCTCTTGAAAAATCATTTCAAGAAAACGGCATACGGTTGACAGATGAGAATCCGGATATTGTGGTGATTGGTTTTGATTTGACTCTAACTTATGAGAAGATCGATAAGATGTGTCATTTCATAAGAAATGGCGCTGAGTTCATTGCCACCCACCCTGATGTCAACTGTCCGGTGGAAAAAGGATATCTACCGGATTGCGGAGCCATGTGCGCAATGATCCAATCATCCACTGAAAAATCCCCCAAATATTTAGGCAAACCCCATAACGAAACCATCCAAGCCATTTTGCATACCACAGGCCTTCAAAAAGAGGACATTGCAGTAGTGGGAGATCGTTTGGCCACTGACATTGCTTTGGGTGTATACCATCAAGTCACCTCGGTTTTAATGCTGACCGGTGCCACAAGTCGTGAGGATTTGGCAAGTACCGATATTAAACCGGACTATGTATTTGATTCTATAGCCGATCTTGCAATCATCATGAAGAAAGAGGCGTGAATCATGGAAAAACAAATCATTTGTATTCAATGCCCGGTAGGATGTTCCGTCACCGTAAAGCACGATGGGCAAAACATCAAAGGAATTTCCGGTAATAAATGCAGCAAAGGAAAATTTTATGTCCAATCGGAGTTTATCTGTTCTAATCGTGTATTGACATCCACTGTTTTATGCAAAACAGAAAAGGGGATCCTTCCTCTGCCGGTAAAAACCGACGGGGAAATCCCTTTGCACTTGCTGCGAGATGCTGTGACACAGCTTAGAAAGAACACATATACGGCGCCTGTCAAAACCGGCGATAAAATCTGCTCTGACATATTAGGTACCGGAATAGATGTAGTTGCTACAAAAGACTTGCTTTAATCCAATGATCCTCTGATCAGATCCTTTATGAAAATATAGATTTCATCTTGCTCCGGAGGGCAACCGGGTACATTCTTCATACATGCAATTGTGCAGTTTCCGACCCCTGCCTCTCCGGGATAATCTCGATAATCCTGACCGATACAGATGTTTTCTATAATTCTTTCGGTCAATCCCTCCTCATCCAACCGCTTCAACGCCGAAACCAGATTACTGTAGCAAGCCGAACAAGCACCGGATTCATCAATTAAATGCAAGTACTTTTCTTTCGGTTGGTCAATGATATCTACTATCTTGTTTTGCACATCATACTCACTCTTTTCATAAGGTCCGAAACTGCCTATACCCATTTCACCAGCCATCATCAAGTAAGGAATGTCTTCTTTTTGATAACCCAAAATCTCGGATGCAAAAACATCCATCAACACCGGGTCATATCCTAGAGCGATCATATTCATCCGATGAGGACGTCCTCCTTCTTCAAAGTAAGGATCAGGGCAAATGGCATCTGCAATGATCAAATGTTGTTTCACCAGCTTATTCAACACCGCAATTGGCTTATGCAAGCCGATGGTGTGAAATCTTCTTTTTTCACTGTCCGGTATGATACCCTTCATATTTTTTAAAGCACAAGTCATTTTTGTTTGACAATGACCTTTTATTAAGGGGACATTAATCAAGTAATCCGTATTCAACACTTCGTTACATACATTGATCCGGTATCCTTCATATGAGCATGAGGTAAACTGATCTTGTTTCAAATCGATCAAGGGAACATCATATTTCTCAGACAAATATCTGTATCCACAAACATCAAAAGCCGTTTGGGTGTCATCCTCCCCGATCCAAGAGCCTTCCATGATCTTGATTCGATAAAATCCTTGTTCTTTTAAATAGCGGATAATACCCTCTACAATTTCCGGATGGGTAACCGCTCCTTCCGAAGCATTTGAAGGACACACCAAGTTGGGTTTGATTCCAATACTTATATTCTTGTCCAAGCCTTTTAAAGGAGCGGTTTCATTCAATAGTTTCACTGTCATACAACAGGGGTCTTCCCCGTATATGACATGGATTTTGTTCATAACTTAAATCTGCGCTTTCTTCATCATAATGTTGTCAATGGCTTTTCCCGGAGGCACCATAGGCAATACCATTGTATCATGATTGATCTTACAATGGATCAATACCGGTTTGTCACTCTTTAAAGCCTTCTTGAATATTTCTTCAAAGTCATCACAGCAATCCAAACGATAAGCGTCCAATCCGAAAGCTTTGGCCACCGCAGTAAAGTCCACCTCCGGCAACGTTGTTTCAGAAAATCTTCTGTTATAGAATAAATCCTGCCACTGACGAACCATTCCTAGTGCATTATTGTCCATCAATACGATGATAATCGACAGGTTGTATCGTATTGCTGTTGCCATTTCATTCAGATTCATTCGGAAGCTGCCATCACCGGTAATCAGGATCACTCGTTGTCCCTTCGAACCGAATTGCGAACCGATGGTGGCACCTAGGCCGAATCCCATGGTTCCTAAGCCGCCGGATGTTACAAAGGTGTCATTTTTTCTGAATTTGTAATATTGTGCAGTCCACATTTGGTGCTGACCTACATCAGTGACGATCACAGCGTCTTCTTCGAACAACTCTCTCATTTTACTGATCATTTCCCGTGGAGCATGCTTTCCTTCAAGTAAGGCTCGATCTTCCTTTTTCCATTTGTTTAATTTGTGCAACCACTCGCTATGGCCCTGCTTAACCAATTTCTTATTAAATTCGCCTAAAACACTTTTCACATCATCAATGATATGGTGATAAGCCGATATGTTCTTATTGACCTCTGCCTGGTCGATATCAATGTGTAATACCTTGGCTCCCCGTGCAAACACATTGACTTTCCCGGTAACCCGATCACTGAAGCGGGCACCTAGTACTACAAGCAAATCACATTCGGTAAAAGCCATATTAGAGGTTTTGGATCCATGCATACCCACCATACCTGCATACAGCTCATGATCATGGGGAAATGCACTGACTCCCATCAAAGAACAGGATACCGGAGCTTGTATTCTTTCAGCGAATTCTAAAAGCTCTTCCTTGGCTCCGGATGTAATGACACCGCCACCTGCATATATAGCGGGTTTTTCTGCCTGTTCAATCAGTTGAATCGCATAATCCACTGATTCATTGATCTCTTTCGCAATCAAAGGATTCTGTTTGTCAATTCCGATGGCAGCCTGTAGTTCATGCAATCTCTCCTCAGAAAAAGTCGTATCAAATTCACATTCATTCATTAGTGCATCTTTAGTTATATCAATCAACACAGGTCCCGGTCTCCCGGTCTTGCTGATGATAAATGCTTCCCTGATGGTTTTGGCTATATCCTCAGCATTGGTTACTTGGTAATTATGCTTTGTTACCGGCATGGTGATTCCCATGATATCTACTTCTTGAAAGCTGTCTCTACCCAATAAATCGGTAGATACATTTCCGGTGATCGCCACCAAAGGTGTCGAGTCCATATATGCCGTTGCAATTCCGGTAACCAGATTCGTTGCTCCCGGTCCGCTGGTAGCAATACAAACTCCGGTTTTTTTAGTCACTCGGGCATATCCGTCGGCAGCATGGCTTGCACCTTGCTCATGAGCGGTTAAAACATGTTGTATACGATCTTGTCTATCATAAAGTGCATCGTAAATGGGGATTACAGCACCGCCGGGATATCCGAACACAATATCGGTACCCAATTCTATCAAACATTCCACTACGATTTCCGCTCCTTTTAATCTCATAAAAGTTTCTCCTTTCCGGTTTATTTTCTACTTATTTTAAAACAGCTCCTTGGTCAGCCGAGGTGACCATTTTTGCATACCTGGACAACCAACCCTTCTTTACTTTAGCCTCTCTTTCAGGAATAGCTTTCAGCCTTTGCTCGATCTTCTCATCATCCACATTTAATTTTATTATTTTCCGGGGAATATCGATGGTGATACTGTCCCCTTCTTCAACGGCTGCAATAGGGCCTTTTGAGAAAGCTTCCGGAGATATGTGGCCGATGGCGGCACCTCTGGTTGCTCCACTGAATCGCCCGTCTGTAATCAACGCCACTTCCTTGTCCAATCCCATCCCGGCCAATGCCGATGTAGGGGTTAGCATTTCTCTCATCCCGGGTCCTCCAGCCGGCCCTTCATATCGAATGACCACTACGTCCCCGGGCAGAATTTTTCCACCGTATATAGCGGCATTTGCTTCTTCTTCACTATCGAAAACACGAGCGGGGCCGGTGTGAACCATCATCTTTTCATCAACAGCCGACTGCTTCACCACACATCCGGAAGGTGCAATATTCCCTCTTAAAACAGCGATTCCGCCTTTTTTAGAATAAGGTTTTTGACAAGTGCGAATCACATCCGGATCTAAAATCTCACTACCTTTGACTCTTTCGGCAATAGAGCATCCGGATACCGTCATGCAATTCTCGTGGATCAACCTGTTTTTAATCAGTTCGTTTAAAACTGCCGACACCCCTCCTGCCGCATACAAGTCTTGCATATAGTGGCGTCCTGCCGGGCTTAACCGACATAAGTTAGGAGTTCTTTCACTGATCTTGTTTACATAATCCAAATTGATTTGAATACCTGCTTCGTGTGCGATAGCCGGTAAATGTAGCACCGAATTGGTTGAGCAACCTAACGCCATGTCCAATGTCAAGGCATTTTCGAATGCTTCCGGGGTGAAAATATCCGAAGGACGTATATTTTCCTTTAACAACTCCAAAATCTTCATTCCGGTCATCTTGGCCAAACGGATTCGCTCGGCATAAACCGCCGGTACTGTACCATTTCCGGGTAATGCAATTCCCAAAGCTTCCGTCAAACAATTCATGCTGTTTGCAGTAAACATACCGGAACAAGAACCGCACCCGGGGCAAGCCTTGTTTTCCAAATCTCCTACTTGTTCAGCATCCATATTTCCCGCGCTGTAAGCTCCTACCGCTTCAAACATATCGGACAAACTAAAATCTTTTTGCCCCTTGTTCATACCGGAAAGCATGGGGCCACCGCTGACCACCATGGAGGGAATATTCACACGAGCCGCGCCCATCATCATACCGGGTACAATTTTATCGCAGTTTGGAATTAAAACCACTGCATCAAAAGCATGTGCATTCAGCATGGTTTCCACGCTGTCGGCAATCAATTCCCTGGATGCCAGGGAGTAATGCATTCCTTCATGGCCCATGGCAATGCCGTCACACACCCCGATCACCGGCATCATCACCGGTGTTCCACCTGCAGTCCGGACTCCATCGGACACCGCTTGAGCAATCTTATCCAAATGGATGTGGCCGGGCACAATCCCACTCCCTGCATGGATAATCCCTATTAAGGGGAGCGTTAATTCATAATCGGTGAACCCCATTGCTTTAAACAAAGAACGATGGGGTGCACACACAACGGTTTTTTTTACTTTATCACTTTTCATTCTTTTTTACCTTTCATATGTTTTTCGAAACGGCATCTCCCATTTCTCTTGTTCCTATAATATGATGACTGTTTCCTGCTATATCAGCTGTCCTATATCCCTCATCCAAGGTTTTTGATACTGCGTCTTCCACACATTTTGCGGCTTCATCCAAACCGAAGGAATATCGTAGCATCATGGATACAGACAAAATAGTCGCCAAAGGATTGGCTAGGTTCTTTCTTGCAATATCCGGAGCAGATCCGTGAACCGGCTCATACATCCCCGCATGCCCTTCCCCTAAGCTGGCCGAAGGCAACATGCCGATGGATCCGGTCAGCATGGAAGCTTCATCGGATAAAATATCACCGAACATATTCCCGGTAACGATTACATCGAACTGGCCGGGTTTTCGGATCAATTGCATGGATGCATTATCCACATACATATGATCCAACTGTATTTCAGGGTACTCTAGCGCAACCCTCTTGACTGTTTTTCTCCACAAACGTGATGAATCCAATATATTGGCTTTATCAACACTCATAACCTTTTTGTTTCGTTTCATAGCAGCCTTCATGGCCACATGGGTAATTCTTTCGATCTCCGGCACACTGTAGTACAATGTATCAAACGCACCGTTTTCATCAGTTCCTCTTTTACCAAAATAGATTCCACCGGTTAGCTCACGCACCACCAGAATATCAAGTCCATCTCCGATGATCTCGTCTTTTAAAGGACAGGCATCCGCTAACTGCGGAAAAAGAACCGCCGGCCTCAAGTTGGCAAATAAACCTAGGGATTTTCGAAGCCCCAATAAGGCCTTCTCCGGTCTTTTATCCACCGGCAGTTCATCCCAAGCATAACCTCCTACCGCACCTAGCAAAACTGCATCGCTTTTTATCGCTGTATTCAATGTTTCATCCGGCAAGGGATCCCCGAATTCATCGTATGCACATCCCCCTGCTTTCAAATAGGTGTATCGAATATCCAAATCAAATTTTTTTGCCACAAAGTCCAAAACCTTAACGGCCTCTTTCATGACTTCAGGCCCGATACCGTCTCCCGGTATCACCGCTAAATTGTATGTCATAATTATTCTCCTATATCAATCATAAATCCAAAGTGTTCAATAATCCGCCGGCCGAGATAATTTTCTGTAAAAAGTCCGGGAAGGGCTGTGCCTTGTATACCTTGCCCGAAGTGATATTGGTAATGGTTCCGGTAGCAACATCCACCTTAACTTCATCCCCTTGTTTAATTTCACGAGCTGCATCTTCGCATTCCATAATGGTCAAACCGGTATTGATCGCATTTCGAAAGAAAATGCGGGCAAAGGATTTGGCAATCACGCATCGAATGCCGGCTGCCTTAATAGCAATGGGTGCATGCTCTCTGGAGGACCCGCATCCAAAATTGATTCCGGCCACCATGATATCTCCGTCTTTTACCTGCTTTATAAATTCCTTGTCGATGTCTTCCATACAATGTTGTGCCAGTTCGTCCGGGTCGGTGGTGTTTAAGTACCTTGCCGGTATAATAACGTCGGTATCCACATGATCCCCGTATTTAAAAGCCTTACCTTGAATATTCATCATCATATCCTCCTTCATCAAAGATCAGTCCAGCTGATCCGGACCCACTATTTTACCTGCTATAGCACTGGCTGCCGCCACTGCCGGGTTTGCCAGATAAACTTCAGACAAAACATGCCCCATCCTACCCTTGAAGTTACGATTTGTGGTTGCAACAGCTCTTTCACCTGCTGCCAATATACCCATATGGCCTCCTAAGCATGGTCCGCAAGTAGGCGTGCTCACTACGCATCCTGCTTCTACGAATATCTCGAAATAGCCTAGTTTCATAGCTTCCGTCCAAATCTTCTGCGTTGCCGGGATCACAATTACCCTGACGCCCTTTTTTACCTTTCGGCCTTTGAAGACCTCTGCAGCCACCTTCAAATCGGACAATCTTCCGTTTGTACAAGACCCGATCACCACTTGATCTATGGTGATATCCGATGCTTGGTCCACTGGTCTTACATTATCCGGTAAGTGTGGGAACGCCACTGTCAATGGCACTTTGGAAAGATCAATCGTATAGGTTTCATCGTATTCGGCATCCTCATCGGCTTCAAACACCTCATAATCTTTTGTAGAATGTTCCTTAATATATTGAAGAGTAATATCATCCACCGGGAAAATACCGTTTTTCGCTCCGGCTTCTATTGCCATGTTAGCCATGGTAAAGCGGTCATCTATGGTTAGACTCGCGATACCGTCTCCGCAAAACTCCATGGATTTGTACAACGCTCCGTCCACACCGATCCTCCCGATGATATGAAGGATCACATCCTTACCCGAAACATGCGGTTGTAGCTTTCCGGTCAAACGAAACCGTAATGCCGAAGGAACCTTGAACCAAGAATAGCCGTTTGTCATAGCCGCTGCTATATCCGTGCTACCTACACCGGTGGAAAATGCACCTAATGCACCGTAAGTACAGGTATGAGAATCCGCTCCGATGATCAAATCCCCTGCCGTCACCAGTCCTTGCTCAGGTAATAAAGCGTGTTCCACGCCCATTTCCCCTACTTCAAAATAGTGCTTGATGCCCATATTGTAAGCAAACTGTCTCATACATTTGCAATTTTCCGCAGCTTTAATGTCCTTATTCGGAGTAAAGTGATCGGGAACCAAAGCAATTTTCGTTTTGTCAAACACTTCTTTGACATTCTTTCTTTCCATTTCCTTAATGGCAACCGGTGCGGTTACATCATTGCCTAATATCATATCCACTTGACAGTTGATAAATTGGCCCGCCTTAACTTCCGGCAGATTTGCCTTTTTGGCCAATATCTTTTGTGTCATTGTCATTCCCATAATCATTATCGCTCCTTTTTAGATTTTACTTCCCATAATTTGTATTCAATTGAATCGATTAAAGCAATCAAACTGGCTTCAATAACGTCTCCGGAAACACCTAACGTCGTCCATTCATGTTCTCCGTCCCCGGACTCGATGACAACGCGAACCACCGCCGCAGTCGCCATCTTTGTATCCAATACACGAACCTTGTAGTCTTGCAGAACAATTTGTTTTAATTCCGGATAAAATTCTACCAAGGCCTCTCGTAACGCTTTATCCAAAGCATTTACAGGACCGTTTCCCTCCGCCGCCGCCATTCTCATGACGCCGTCCACATTGACCTTTACCACTGCATAAGATGCGAATTGTGATTTGTTTTCAGTGTGTTCGTCGATGACTTTAAAGTGCTCGAGCTTAAAAGCGGGTTTATGTTGTCCCAATTCCTTCAACACGATCAATTCAAAGCTGCTTTCAGCACCTTCGAAGCTATATCCTTGTTGCTCTAATTCCTTTATTTTGTTCGTAATTTTTTGCAAAGCATCCTTGTCTTGGGTCAATTCCGGGAATCTGTGTTGAAGCTTCAACAGCAATGCGCTTCTTCCGGCGACTTCGGATATTAAGAAACTTCTTTTATTCCCAACAAGCTCCGGTTTGATATGCTCAAATGATTCTTGTACCTTCCTGACCCCGTCAATATGCATTCCTCCTTTGTGTGCAAAAGCATCATGACCGACATAAGGAAGCTTTTCCTCCAATGCGGCATTGGAAATTTCTGCAGCTTCCCTGGCTGCGGAAGTCAATAAAGCCACTTTTTCCTCCGGAATGCATTGATAACCCATTTTCAATTGAAGATTAGGAATAACTGAGGTCAATCTTGTATTCCCGCATCGTTCACCGAAACCGATAAACGTACCCTGCACATGCCGTGCACCTAATAAGACAGCGGATAATGAATTGGACACTGCGGTTTCGGAATCGTTGTGTGCGTGAATGCCGAGCATAGTTTTGGTATTCAGGTTGACATCCTCCATGATATCCACCACTTCATGAGTCAATGTTCCTCCGTTGGTATCGCACAACACCAAACAGTCGGCTCCCCCTTCCTCCGCTGCTTTTAAAACACTGAGGGCGTAGGAGGGATTGGCTTTGTATCCGTCGAAAAAGTGCTCCGCGTCAAACACCACTTCTTTCCCTTTTCCCTTAAAGAAGGATATCGTTTCTCTGACCATATTCAAATTCTCTTCTAAAGTCGTTTGCAATATATGGGTGACATGCATATCCCAAGTCTTTCCAAAAATAGCCACAACATCGGTTTCTGCCGATAACAATGCTTGAATTCCGGGATCATCCGACATACAGCTGTTTTTTCTCCTGGTACTGCCAAAAGCGGTCAGCTTTGCATATTGTAGTTTCAGTTCCTTGGCTTTTTCAAAAAACATTTTTTCTTTAGGATTGGAAGCGGGGTTTCCAGCTTCAATATAGTCGATTCCTAATGAATCCAGCAATTTTAACATATGTAGTTTGTCAGACAAGGAAAATGATATCCCTTTTGCTTGAGCGCCATCTCTTAGTGTTGAATCAAATATATATACTTTATTATTATCCATTTGACATCCTTCCAATCATGATACAAAAACGAAACAAAACACTTTTTTCTTTCTAATATATTCTATTAATATATAGAAGATATCCATGCAAGCATGGTTGAAAGGGGCAATCCTGCACAGGATTTCTCCCTTAGTAAAATTTATTCTTTCTCTTTGTTATACCAGGGCATCATAGCTCTTAACTTTTTACCCGTTTTCTCCAATAAATGCTCGCTCTCCATTCTTCTTCTGGACATAAAATAGGGTCTTCCCGCTTTGTTTTCCAAAAGCCACTTTCTTGCAAATTCACCTTCTTGGATTTCTTGTAAGACTTTTTTCATTTCCTTACGGGTATCGTCGGTGATGATTCTACGGCCTACGGTATAGTCTCCATATTCTGCTGTGTCACTAATGGAGTATCTCATAAAAGAAAGACCTCCTTTATTCACCAAGTCAATGATCAGCTTCATTTCATGCAAGCATTCAAAATATGCGCTTTCCGGTTCGTATCCTGCTTCAACGAGTGTGTCGAACCCGGCTTTCATCAATTCGCTTACGCCACCACACAGAACCGCTTGTTCCCCGAACAGGTCTGTTTCAGTTTCTTCTTTGAATGTTGTTTGCAGAATTCCTGCACGATCTCCACCGATGCCTTGTGCATAAGCTAATGCCACATCCAATGTATCCTTTGAATAATCCCTATGAACCGCTACCAAACACGGAACTCCTTGACCTTTTTGATATTCGGAACGAACAGTGTGACCGGGGCCTTTTGGAGCGATCATGAATACGTTCACATCTTCCGGAGGTATGATTTGCCCGTAGTGAATATTAAATCCGTGTGCAAACATCAAGTACTTACCTGCTTTTAATGATGGTAATACGGATTCGTTATAGATCGCCGGTTGCTTTTCATCATTAACAAGCATAACGATTATGTCAGATTTCTCCGCTGCTTCTTTTGCGGTATATACTTGCAATCCGGCCTTTTCGGCTATACTCCAGGACTTGCTTCCCTCATACAGCCCAACACAAACATCAAAACCCGATTCATGCAGATTAAGAGCATGGGCATGCCCCTGGCTGCCGTACCCAATAATTGCGATTTTCTTGTCCGCTAAGTATTCCCTTTTACAATCTTCTTTGTAGTATAACTTTGCCATAAAAAATTCCTCCATTTATATCATATGGTTTATTTTGCTATTGATTCACTGATCATTGATCGTGTCATCGCCTCTTTGAACGGCTACCATCCCGGTTCTGGCCACCTCTACAATACCGAAAGGCTCCAACGTAGAGATGGCGTTATTAATTACTTCATAACTGCCGTAAAATTGAACCATGAAAGTTTCCACACCGATGTCCACTACTCGTCCGGACAACGTTTCTACCGTCTCCATGATCTTAACCCGTTCTTCCTGATTCAACTTCACCTTTACCAAAGCCATTTCCCGTAAAACCGAATCTTCCTGTTTTAGAATCTTTACCTTTTTCACATCGATCAATTTTTTTAATTGGTTGACGATCTGTTCTAATAACCGATCATCGGCATGAAGGACAATGGTGATCCTCGAAAATTTCGGATCGGTGGTTACTCCCACCGTAATACTGTCGATGTTATATCCTCTTCTTCTGAACAATCCGGTAATTCTGTACAAAACGCCCGGATGATTCGACACTAGAAACGATACTATGTGACTATTCATGGAAAACCTCCTTTATGTATAACTATTTTTTGTTTTAAAAAACCCCGCCTCTTCATATGATGAAGAGACGGGGTATAATTATTTATAGTTATATCCCTTTCTTTGTCCGTATACGAACGTTTAACCAGTCTCTAACAAAACCTTTGTCTGTAACGGGACTTCCCGTTTGCCCTTACATACATATGTAAACTTAAGTTCAGGACAACTGCTCCGAAGTGATCCATCTATCCGGAATTTATTTGCTTCCATCAACCGCAAACTTTCTGTAAAATTCTTGTGGATATCTATTGTCTTCATCCTAGCATTTTTAAATTTAAAACGCATTATACATCCATGAGATATCATTGTCAAGTACTTTTTTTATTAATTTTAAAAACTAAATTTGCTAAAATTATACATTCAGTCTTATAGCAAAGACAACCAAGTACTAAGATGAGGGGCAAATGTAAATGAGTTTTGATCCTGTATAGGCGTCAAATTTCTAAAAGGATGATGAGTGTTTGATACTCTCGAAGAGACAGGGTGGCCTACATGATATTTTTAGATTGAGACCGGATTCCAATAAGATCCGGTCTTTTAATTTCTCACATTTATTTACTTTTATTTATTGAAATACGGGAAATATTGTTGACATGCAATTAGTTTTATGGTAGTATCACTTACTAATAACACATAGTATTAGTACCTAGTAATATATCCTTACGATATTATATAGGGAAGGGAGTTCAACCATTGATTGCACCAGTGAAAATTGTCGGTATCGGCGAAGGATTGCCGAAACAGATTGTAACAAATAAAATGATGGAACAAATAGTGGAAACCAGTGATGAATGGATCACCCAAAGGACAGGGATCAGACAACGGTACATCCTTACCGATGACAACGTGGTATCCATCAGTGTGGACGCAAGCAAAAAGGCCATTGAAAAAGCCGGTTTGTCCGCACAGGACATCGGGTTGATTGTTGCTAGTACCCTTGCGTCGGATTATCGTATCCCTTCCTTAGCCGGCTGTGTACAAAGGGATTTGGAGATATCCGATTGCCCCGCCTTTGATGTCTCGGCCGGGTGTACCGGATTTATCTATGCTTTAGTCACTGCTGCATCCTTAATGGAGACCTTGCATGTGGATACCGCATTGGTGTTAGCCGGAGAAGGCGTTTCAAAGAATATAAACTGGTCGGATCGGTCAACATGTGTGTTGTTCGGCGACGGAGCCGGAGCAATCGTTTTAAAACGAGATTCGGTCGGTACGATTCACTATCCCATATTAATGGGTAGAAGCGATCGTGAAAATACATTGACTATAAAAAACAAAGATGACCATACCCCTTGGTATCAATATCCGCAAGAGCAAAATACAAAACTGGTTATGAAAGGCCGGGAGGTGTTTACATTTGCATCAGAGGTATTAGCGGATACATTGAATCGATTGAAAGAACAATGTGGAGACAAACCCTTTACAAAAATCATTCCGCATCAAGCTAATTCGAGAATTATAGAATATGTATGCAGAACAACAGGGTTTACACATGATCAATTCTTTTTAAACTTATCACAATACGCAAACACATCCTCAGCCAGTATTTTATTGGCATTATGGGATGCATATAAGCAAGGATGGCTAGCGCCGGGAGACAGACTCGCCTTGATCGGCTTCGGTTCTGGACTGACATGGGGCGGAGTGGTGGTAGACTGGACGCTTGAATCATAAATAACGAAAAATATCTTTTTGGAGGTGCCCAAATGAGGGAAATAGTAACGAAAATATTAATGGATCAATTGGATTTATCAAAAGAGGAAATTAAGGACAACAAATCATTTACGGATGATTTCACAATGGATTCACTGGATATGGTGGAGATGCTAATCGAATTGGAGAAAGCCACCGGAATCAAAATTGAAAATGAAAAACTAGACGAAATACAAACAGTAGGAGATTTGGTTTCTTTCCTAGAGGCAAACAAAAATGCTTAATCGATTGAATGAAATATTAAAAACCCGATACCCCTTGATACAAGGTGGAATGGCGTGGATATCCGATGCCGATTTGGCCGCATCGGTCTCGAATGCCGGTGGTTTAGGAGTCATTGCCGCAGGCAATGCTCCCGCCTCTTGGGTAAAACAGCAAATTGACAAAATCCGTACATTGACAGAGCGTCCGTTCGGGGTTAACATTATGTTGTTAAGTCCATATGTGAATGATGTAGCAAAGCTTGTAACCGAAGAAAAGGTCCCTGTGGTCATTACAGGTGCCGGGAACCCGAGGGATTATATCGAATCGTGGAAACAAGCCGGAATTATTACTGCAACCGTTGTGGCCAGCAGCGGGTTAGCTGTTATGATGGAAAGGACCGGAGTGGATTTTATCATTGCAGAAGGCTGTGAAGCCGGTGGTCATATCGGTGAAATGACTTCCATGGTATTGATCCCTAATGTGGTTCGTTCGGTATCTTTACCGGTGGTAGCCGCCGGCGGTATTTGTGACGCTAATTCGGTTGCAGCTGCCTTT
This sequence comes from uncultured Clostridia bacterium, assembly GCA_937894465.1. GTDB lineage: Bacteria > Bacillota > Clostridia > JAAYHZ01 > JAAYHZ01 > JAAYHZ01. The sequence continues at coordinate 22,098 of CALCRE010000207.1, read as the reverse complement.
TGTCTTGGTGCATCCGGTGTTCAGGTGGGTACTCGCTTTATATTATCCTCTTCTTGTAATGCCCATCCAAATTACAAAGAAAAATTAATCAAAGCCAAAGACGTGGACAATCGTGTAACCGGTCGTGTAACCGGCCACCCTGTTCGGGTCTTGCGCAACGATTTATGTAGAAAAATGATACAATTGGAGTACTCGGAAAATGCTATCGACCAAATCGAGAAGCTCGGAGAAGGCTCTTTACGTAAAGCAGTAGTGGACGGTGACATAAAAGGCGGATCATTCATGTCCGGCCAATGTGCTTGTCTTTTGGATCGCATACAGACTTCCGAGGAAATTATTAAGGATCTGTTTGAGCATGAAATATTCGAATCCAACCGATCAAAGCTCAAGGCACTTTCTGAATTATGTGGAATGGATGATCGTGCAGTATAATAAAGATTTATAAAGTACTTTAAATATTGGTATAGTCAGGAGCGTGGAGAAATTGACAAAGGTAGCATTAGTAACCGGTGCGTCAGGAGGTATCGGTAAAGAAATCGCATTGACCCTAGCAAAAGCCGGATTTGATGTGGGTATTCACTACAGAAGCAATGAGGAAAAAGCCAAAGAGCTCTTGAATGAAATTACCCAAACAGGTCGCAAAGCTGTTTTGTTAAAAGGAGACTTGTCTTTGTCTGAAGACTGTAAGCGGATTGTGGATACATGCATATCTGAACTTGGGGGATTATATGCCTTAGTCAATAATGCAGGTATTACCGATGACACATTGTTGATGCGAATGAAAGACGAACAGTTCGAAAAGGTTATGAAAGCCAACATGAACAGTTGCTTTTACTGCACCCGCGAGGCCTTGCCATATTTATTAAAAGCAAGAGAAGGTCGCATTGTGAACATATCATCAGTGGTGGGTATCACCGGGAACATAGGGCAAGCCAATTATGCTGCTTCCAAAGCAGCCATCATCGGTTTTGGCAAATCGGTGGCCAAAGAATCAGCCCGTAGAGGTGTCTGTGTCAATACCATCGCACCGGGATATGTCGAAACCCCCATGACCGAAAGTCTGTCGGATGATATTAAAAAGGGTATGTTGGAGCATATTCCCTTAAAACGTTTCGGCACACCTTCGGACATTGCAGGTGTTGTAGCCTTTTTGTGCAGTGACGCCGCTTCCTATATTACCGGTCAAGTCATTGTTGTAGACGGCGGAATGGTCATATAAAAGATTGAAAATCTGTATGCTAAAATTGAGGAGAAACCAACATGAAACATAAAGTAGTGATTACCGGTTTAGGTGCTATATGCCCCATCGGTAACAATGCAAACAATGCATTTGCATCGGCTGTAGATGGTGTATGCGGTATCGACGTGGCAACAAAGTTTGATACACAACTGACAGGAATCACCGCTGCAGGCGAAGTGAAAGATTTAGAGTCGGTATTGCCCATCAGTAAAAGAGAGGCTAAAAGACTTGATCTTTTCACACAATATGCGCTCACTGCAGCTTTAGAAGCTTGGAACGACGCCGGTGTCCATGATGGCGATATGGATACCCATCGTATCGGCGTAGTGCTAGGAAGCGGCATGGGCGGATTGGAAACCATATGTGAACAAGACAGACTTTTGATGGCACAAGGCGCCATCGGTGTATCAGCTATGTTCATTCCCAAGACCATCATCAACATCGCCGCCGGAAACATTGCCATAAAGCTTTCTTTACACGGTCCTTGCTATGGCTTGGTTTCAGCTTGCTCCTCCGGTACAGACGCCATTGGCCACGCTTATTACGCCATTAAGGAAGGTCGTTTAGACGGCGCTTTAACCGGAGGCACCGAAGCCGTTTTAACAAACTTGGCTATTCAGGGGTTTCATCAAATGCAAGCCTTATCTGAAAGCACCGATCCCAAAAGAGCAAGCATTCCATTTGATGAAGAACGGCAAGGCTTTGTCATGGGAGAAGGTGCATCCTTCCTATTTTTAGAAAGCGAAGAATCCGCCAAGAAACGAAACGCAAGAATCTACGGTGAAATCGTGGGGTTCGGTCAAACCTGTGATGCCTATCACGTTACCGCACCTTTGACAGAAGGAACCTATGCCGCAAAAGCAATGGAACTAGCCGTTCTTGAAGCCGGTATACAAAAAGAGCAAGTTGGGTATATCAATGCCCACGGAACCGGCACACCTTTGAATGACAGCATCGAAACCACTGCCATTAAAAAGTGTTTCGGAGAACACAGCAAGAATCTGTTGGTTAGCTCTACAAAATCCATGACAGCGCACATGCTAGGAGCAGCAGGCGCTTTGGAAGCTTTGTTATCCGTAAAAGCGTTGAATGCGGGAATCGCTCTTCCCACCATCGGATTAATCAAAGAAGGAGAAGGATGCGATCTGGATTATGTCAAAGGCAAATCCCGTCCTATGTCTACAGAGTATGCTTTGTCCAACTCATTCGGGTTTGGTGGGCATAATAGTTCTTTGTTGATTAAAAAGGGGGAATGAAGTAACAATGGCCATTTTAGGTATCGACGAAATAAAAGAAATTTTACCTCATAGTGAACCTTTTTTAATGATTGATCGCATTGACAAATTGGAAGTCGGCAAATCTGCAACAGCACGAAAAGCCGTCAGTGTAAACGAGTGGTACTTTATGGGACACTTTAAAAACACTAAAATCATGCCGGGGGTATTAATATTAGAGGCAGTGGCTCAAACCGGAGCCATTGCCCTGATGACCATGGAAGGTATGAAAGGTAAATTAGCTTACCTAGGGAAGGTCAAGAACGCAAAATTCATGCGCAAAGTTGTCCCGGGAGACGTGTTGATCCTTGAAGCAAACATTGAAAATATCGTAAAAAACATCGGCACAGGAAAAGGAAGAGCCACAGTAGACGGAGAACTTGCTGTGGAGTGCTCCTTTATGTTTGCCATATCCGAATAGAAAAAAGAGTATATATCAAGCAGGTGTCCCCATGGACACCTGTATTTTATTCTTTCGTTTTTCTATTTTCTCATTTTTTATTCTTTTCCACATAAAAAACGAAGTCCCAATATATATCCATGAAGTCCTTTACCGCTGATTTGTCGGCTACAAGCAGGAGCAGTCACAGAGTGTCGTCTGAATTCTTCCCTGCTGTGAATATCACTGATATGAACCTCCACCGCAGGCAACCCCACAGCTTTTAAGGCATCCAATATGGCAATACTGTAATGAGTATATGCAGCCGGATTGATCAAAATTGCATCAAATACACCATATGCTTGCTGAATCCAATCCACTAATTGCCCTTCGTGGTTGCTTTGGCGTATATCAATTTCAATACCCAATTGAATCGCCTCTTTGGTCAATAACTCGCATAATGCTTTATAATCCGTCTTACCATACACTTCCGGTTCACGAATGCCTAATAAATTCAAGTTAGGTCCATTTAAAACCAATACTTTCATATGACACTCCTTTCTATCATCAGTTGCACTTTTTTGGTTATATCTCTGTGAATTTGTTCTTGTCTCCATATTTCCTGGGCTGCAACCGCTTGGGAAATCAACATATACAGTCCGTTTATCGCCTTTCCCCCCGCCTTTTCCACATTTTCCATCATCAATGTCCTTGCCGGGTTATAGATCAGGTCTACATAATAAGGGAATGGATCCATCCTTTCTATATCCAATGGAGCTGCATCAACGTGAGGAAACATACCAACAGGGGTACAATTAACCGTTAAGTAAAGGTCTTTCAGATCGTAAGCAGCTTCATAGGGAACCACACAAGCCTCCGGGAAAGACGCTTTGATACGGTCCGCTTTTCTTGACACCATATAACAAGTCGATACACCCAAATCACACATACAAGTATATACCGTTCGTGCTGAACCACCGTCTCCTAAGATTAAAACATTTTTATTAAAAACATTGCCGCAGCTTTCCAAAAGCAAGGCTTTAAATCCGATATAGTCGGTGTTGTATCCTTTTAGCCCGCCCGAGGTGATTCTTACAGTGTTCACAGCACCGATCCTTTGGGCTTCCGGTGAAAGATCATCCATATATGGGATCACGGTTTGTTTATAGGGAATGGTAACATTAAACCCCTCTAAACCGCCTTGCTTTAAATTATGGAAGAACTTCGGTATTTTATCCCCGGCAATTTCAAATAAGGAATACTCGCCAAGGAAATCGGTGGATTGAAATATAGCTTGGTGAATCCTGGGGGAATAACTGTGACCTAAGGGATAACCGATCAATCCATATTTATGATTCATGTATCACCTCTTGTTTAAAGGATGCTTTTTTGTAATTGCCTAAAAGCCTGTACGACTTACAGTGGATCTTTAAATACTCTATCGCCTTTTTTATATTCTCATCATGCACATTCCCCTCTAAATCCATAAAAAAGAAATAGTGCCATGGTTCGTCCCAGATCGGCCGCGATTCCAACTTGATCAAGTTCACTTTGTTTGTTGCAAACCCTTCAATAGCGGCAAATAAAGATCCCGGGGCGTTCTTCACAATAAACACCAAACTAATTTTATCTGCATCAACTACAAGGTCATCTGACTCGGACAAAACCACAAATCGGGTGGAATTGTGATTGTTATCCTGAATTTTTTCATCCAAAATCTCCAATCCGTAAAACTCGGCTGCCCGTTTGGACGCTATTACTGCAACGCCTCTTTCATTCTTTTGTGCAACCTCTTGTGCTACGACTGCGGTATTCACACCTGTTGCCAATTCCCATCCCCATTTACGCAAGTAATCGCCGCATTGCTCTAATCCTTGGGGATGAGATATCACTTTTTTAACAGATGAAAGGTTAGTACCTTTTACTGCTATTAAATAATGCTCTATTTTTTGAACAACTTCGCCGACGATCGTTAAATTCTTCTGACGAATCAAATCCAGCGTTTGATGAATGCTCCCGGTAGAGGAGTTTTCCACCGGTAAAATGGCGTAACGGGCATTCTTTGACAAAAGCCGGTCAACCACATCATGAAAACCGGGGCATCCGATTAACTTAACTTTATTTTCAAAATATCCTAATGCTGCCTCCTCGGTATAGGAACCGGGAACACCCATATATGCAATCTTCTCCATTTTTCATTCTTTACCTTTCATCCAATAACGCATCCGCCAAAGCAAGTGCCATACAAGCTTCCATTACCGGCACCGCTCTAGGTACAATACACGGGTCATGCCTTCCGTGTACCGACAAATCAGTGTTTTCCCCGGTGGACAGATCCACGGTCTTTTGCAAAGAGGCAATGGACGCAGTCGGCTTGATCACCACTTTACAGACGATAGGCATACCGTTGGAAATTCCTCCTAAGATTCCTCCGTTATGATTGGAAGTGGTAACCACCTTTCCATCTTCCATCCGATAAGGATCGTTAGCCTCACTGCCTCTCATATATGCCAAATCAAATCCTGATCCGAAAGAAATTCCTTTCACTGCCGGAACGGATAAAACAAGAGAAGCGATTTTACTTTCCAATGCATCAAAAATAGGGCTACCGATTCCTGCAGGAACACCCAGGGCAAATGTGGTGATTTCTCCACCCACAGAATCCAGCTCTTCAAATGCATTTAGAATCACTCGCCTCATTTGCTCTCCTGCATTTTCATCTAAAACAGGAAAATCCTTTGCTTTGAGTTGATGGATTATTTCCTGCGAAATATTCGTACAATTAAGTACTTGATCTGTAACACACTCTATTCGATTGATGTGTGCACCTACATAGATACCTTCCTTGGCCAATATTTGTTGAGCAATGGCACCTGCAAAAACCAAGGGTGCTGTTAACCGTCCTGAAAAATGTCCTCCTCCTCTTGGATCGTTAAAACCTTTGTAACGTATTCTTCCGGTATAATCCGCATGACCGGGACGTGGAGTTTCATCTAATCGCTTGTAATCACCGGATCGGGCATCTTTGTTATAAATTGCCATACATAAAGGAGTTCCGGTGGTGTGATCGTCATATACCCCACTTAAAATCTCCGGTACATCCGCTTCCTTTCGCTGCGTGGACCAACGATTCCTACCCGGAGAACGTCTTTCCATTTGTCTACGTATAAATTCCATATCCAATTGAATACCCGGAGGAACACCGTCCATTACCACGCCGATTCCCTTGCCGTGAGATTCACCGAATAAAGATATTATTAATTTGCGACCCCATTGACTACTCATATATAGATCCTCCGAGCAATTTATAATGTTCCCAAAAATCCGGATACGACTTTGCCACAGCTTCTGCACCATCTAAAAAGACGAACTCATTACATGCCCCTGCAGCAATTGCAACCATCATGGCTATTCTGTGATCATTATGGGAAGAGACTCTTCCTCCTTGCAAAAATTCAACTCCATCAATTTCGAATCCGTCATCCGTACACTGCACTTTTGCACCTAGCGCCACCAATGTGCTCCCGACGGATTGTATCCGATCGGATTCTTTCATTCTCAATCTCTTCGCTCCTGTGATCCGGCTATTTCCTTTTGCCAAACAACATGCCAAAGCTAACACCGGTGCCAAATCCGGGCAATCGGAAATATCCATGGCCATCCCTATTAATTCCGACGGGCGAGCAACTAATCCGTCTCCATCCCATCGTATATCAGCACCCATGGAATGCAATAACGAAACAATTCTTTTATCCCCTTGACATGAAGAGCCGTCTAAGCCATTAATACAAACACCTTCTCCTAAAATTCCTCCTAATATGTGAAAAGCAGCTTGGGACCAATCACCTTCCACCCTTTCCGTAACTCCCTGAAATATTTGGTTTCCCGGTATCCGATATTTTTTATGCCTTTCTTCTTCAGCCGCAATCACTCCATACTTTCGAAGCACATCCAACGTGATATCCACATAGGGAGCCGATTCAAGCACACCCTCAATTTCTAACACCGATTCCCCCTCTAACAACGGTAAAGCCAGAAGCAACCCCGTTATAAATTGAGAGCTGATATCTCCCCGAACTCGAAATATACCAGGCTTCAATTTTCCCTTCACATGCAAGGGCAAACCTTCCGGATCTGCTTCCCATAAAATATCTTTCTCCTTAAACAATTCCTCATACACCATTAAAGGACGAGATCCCAATCGGCCTTCTCCTTTGAAAACTGCACTTCCTGTAACAGCCAATGCCAAAGGAATGGAAAAGCGCAATGTTGAGCCGGATTCCTTACAATCAATCACCGGTGTTGAAGAAATATTACTTTGAGGATGAATGGTGATGCGATTTCCCAACGACTCGGTTTCCACTTCCAAATTCTTGCCAAGTGCTTTTATTGCATTGAAGCTAGCAATCATATCGTCAGAAAAGGCCACATGCTCAATGACACAGGTCCCTTTTGCCGGAATAGCAGCTAACAACAATCGGTGCGCTTGGCTTTTGGACGGCGGTGCATAAACACATCCTTTTAATTTAACCGGGCTTAACAAGTATTGCATCAATCTGTCCTCCATCCGAGAAAATCAGCTGCTCTGTCAACATCTATGTTGTGAACAAAGCAAGATCCTATTTCATGTAATAAAACCAAATTCATTTTGCCGCTTCTTGCTTTTTTATCTCTCGTGACAAATGCGCCGGCTTTTTTGCCGTCTACAGAAGGAAAATCCACCGGCAAACCATATTTTATACACAACTGCCTTATTTGATCCGCGGTCCCCGGTTTTGTCAATCCTTGCCTTTCAGATTGCCTTGTGATATACACCATTCCCATTGCCACGGCAAATCCATGAGATACTTCATAATCATCCATTCCTTCCAACACATGAGCGACAGTATGCCCGAAGTTTAGGATCATCCGCTTTCCGGATTCCAAGCTGTCCTCTTCTACAACCGCCTTTTTAATGTTGCATGAGCGGACAATAAGATCCGGAAGGCATGGGATAATATCATTCGAATTCTGTAACAGTTCAAACATAGATCGATCCCAAATGCAGGCATACTTGATCATTTCAGCCATACCGGCTGCCATTTCGTAATCGGGTAATGTCTTTAACGATAGTGGATCAATGCAAACCAAGCCCGGCTGTTTGAAGGCACCCACCATATTTTTACCCCATTTGGTGTCAATAGCGGTCTTACCACCGATACTGCTGTCTATCTGAGCCAAAAGAGTGGTCGGTACTTGGATCAAATTCATCCCCCTTTGCCACGTTGCAGCGGCATAACCTGCCAAGTCTCCGATAACTCCACCTCCTAATGCCATTACTGCATCGCTTCTTGTAAAGCGGTTTTCTCCCAAGAAATCATAGACATGCAACAGTTGTTCAAAGGATTTAGTTTTTTCTCCGGGAGGTAAAACAAGTTTGACCACCGGGATATTTGCTTGCTCTAACAACCCTTCCATTGATTCACCGTAATAACCGTCAACATTCCGATCGGTTACAATTAAAACCTTGACAGTAGGAAACACTTCTTTGATATATGTTGACAATTGATGCATCACACCGGGTTTGATGATAATTTTAGACCGGTTTTCACCGGTGGATATATACAGTTCATTCATTGATAAACTCCTCATTTAATCTAACCACATTTTATCACATAGACCTTCCGGTCAAAGAATGTATTTCATTCATCATTTTTCTATAACCTTCGAGATTCAGCGATTGTGCCCCGTCACACAAAGCTTTTTCCGGATTCGGATGTACTTCTACCATAACGCCATCAGCACCGACTACCACAGATGCTTTGACCAAAGGCTCCACCATCCACCATTGACCGGTAGCATGGCTTGGATCAGCTATAACCGGCAAATGGCTGTAATGCTTGATCATTGGAATTGCGCTGATGTCAAATGTGTTCCTTGTGTATGTCTCGAATGTACGAATGCCTCTTTCACATAAAATGACCTTCCGATTACCCTCGGACATAATATATTCCGCAGACATGAGCCATTCCTCTATGGTAGCCGACAATCCTCTTTTCAATATGATGGGTTTATCAAGTCTACCGAGTTCTTTCAACAATGAAAAGTTCTGCATATTCCGAGCACCGACTTGAATAATGTCCACATCAAGTACGAATCTGTCCAACCAGTCATTGGACAATATTTCCGAGACAATGTACAAACCGGTTTCCGCCTTGGCAATCTTCAATAGATCAAGTCCTTCTGCTCCTAACCCTTGGAAACTGTATGGTGATGTTCTGGGTTTGAACGCTCCGCCTCTTAAAAATTTGGCACCGGAGCGTTTCACTTCACGAGCCACAGTTAGGATCTGTTCTTCACTTTCAACCGAGCAAGGTCCGGCGATGACCGCGAAATCCCCTCCTCCTATACTGCAGTCACCGATCTTTACTTCGGTATTGTCAGGATGGAAAAGGCGATTGGCTTGTTTATACGGTTCTTGTACATGAATAATTCTATGGACGATGTTGGAGTTATGGATAGTTCCTTCATTAACGGAGCGTGTGTCTCCGATTAACGCCAAAATGGTGTAGTCCACACCTTTTGTTCTTTCAACACGTATATGACCGTCTTCTAGTGTGTGGATCAGTTCTGCAATCCTGTCTTCTTCAATTTTAGGTTTTAATACCAATATCATAGGGGTATCCTCCTTAAATTTTTTTTGGAAGGCTCTTTGATCTAGTTTCCCCCGTTTTTTGGATAGCAGTAAATACTGAAAAAACTGCTTATATCAGAAAAAGCGGGGGCTGAATCTGCCTCCCGCTTTGATTTTTAAATCAGATTACGGTTTACCGATTCGCCCGGTGGTAAAAAAATAAAACGCAAAAAAACCAAAGCTAAAAAAGCTTTGGAAGTTGTTAAACATTGCATTTAATTTTACGGCCGGACAATTGGTATCCATGTAATATACCTCATTTAAAATTTAGTACATTATATGCCTGAGCAAAAGATCTGTCAACAATAAATTTTTCCTTGGTTTTCTTCCAAAATCCAAAATCCCTTTATAATCAATCTTGATATCTGTAACCATTCTATGTATACTTCAAATTATAAAACCATAGGAGGTAGATAGTGCAAGAGACGTATTCTGACAAAAAGTTATATAAAAGGTTAATAGTTCGATCAATCTTGGCAATATTGGTCATCCTATTCCTTATATTTGTACTACCAAATTGTTTCCGTTTATTGTTTCCATTTATCCTTGCTTTTATAGTTGCCGCAATTTTAAGCCCTCTCATAAATAAAATTAATAGTAAAATAAAAAAGCTGAAAATAAAATCTTCGGTTTCCAAAAAAATAATTACTATTATTCTTTATCTTTTAATATTATTGGCGATATCCGGATTTGTTTACTTTGTTTCATATACAATTATCAAACAGATTATTTCATTATTATCAAGTATTCAAAACAACTGGGGAAGCATCGTCGCAGGCCTTAAGAGTTTTGAAGGGAAAATTACCGGGCTGATCGACAAAACTCCTCAACAAGTATCGGAGTTTATTCAAAATGTTTCAAACAATTTCATTGTTTTTTTGGAAAACAGCGTAAAAAATCTTCTTAGCTCCACCGTGTTAACCACAACCGCCATGATATCGAAAACCGGGGTTTTTTTCCTGAACTTTTTAACATTCTTTTTGGCATTGTATTTTATAGCCATAGACTATGACCTGATGAAGGATTCTTTAAAAAGTGTTATTGGGAGGCGTCTTTTAGAGTCCTTCAATGTCATGAAAAATTCTGCTTTGACCGCTTTAGGCGGCTATATACGAGCACAACTCATTCTTGGTCTGATTGCATTTATTTTTATGTTTACAGCTTTTTTGATTAACGGACAACCTTATGCTTTAATAATCGCATTATTGCTTGGGATTGTGGATCTTTTACCGCTCCTTGGAACCATAGCGGTTCTTTTACCTTGGGGAATCATTGCGTTAATTACCGGAGATGTTTCAAAAGGTATATTTTTAATCATTCTTGGTATCGGGTTTTTCCTCATAAGGAAAGTTATCGAACCTAAAATAACCGGTACCCAAATCGGTTTACATCCTTTGTTATCATTAATAGGTATGTATGTAGGTGCCCAAGTTTCCGGTTTGTGGGGAGCCTTGTTAGGGCCGGTAATAATGGTGTTATTCATGGGTTTGATCAAATCGGGCTTATTGACAAATACAATATCAGACCTAAAACTGTTTCATAGTAAGATCACCTCGTTGCTTCATGATCGTTGATCCATTCATATACCACGATAAAAACGGACACAAAGAGCCCCGTGATCTTTTGAAGCACAGGGCTTTCATAACTGCAAGAAAATTTTTACTCTACAATCCAAGGAAAATCGTAGTGAACTCGAAATAAATAAGCAAGGCTACTGCGTCTACAATGGTTGTTATTAAAGGACTTGCCATGATAGCAGGATCCACATTGACTTTTTTTGCGGCTATAGGAAGAAGTCCACCGACTAGCTTTGCCAACACCACAGTAAAAAACAATGTCAAGCATACGGTTATGGATATCATTAAATCAACTTTTTCTAGAAAGTAAATCCTTAAAAAATTAACCGTTGCCAAAACGACACCCACTAAAATACTGACCCGAAACTCTTTCCAAAGAACCTTTAAAAAATCCTTCGGCTTGATTTCTCCTAACGCCAATCCCCTGATAATCAAGGTAGCAGATTGGGATCCTGAATTTCCTCCCGTATCCATCAGCATGGGAATAAATGATGCAAGAATTACCACAGAGCTTAACACATCATTAAACCTTCTGATAATATTTCCTGTAAACGTTGCGGAAATCATTAATACCAAAAGCCACAAAATTCTGTGCTTTGCCAATGTGAATACATTTGTTTTCAAATACTCTTTTTCCGAAGGTTGAATTGCAGCCATCTTTTGAAAGTCCTCGGTGTTTTCCTGGTCAATGATATCAACGATATCGTCAATGGTAACAATACCTACGAGTCGATGTTCATTGTCCACCACAGGCATGGTCAGCAAATCATACTTTTTAAACAAAGTAATCATTTTTTCATGGTCATCCAGTGTATTCACGTATTTGATATCAGTTTGCATAATGTCTTTCACCGGTAACTCACTGTCACTTAATATAAGTTTTCTGATGGAGATAACACCTTCAAGGACCCTGTTGTTGTCAATGACATAGCAATTATCAATGGTTTCCTTGTCCACTCCGGTCTCCCTGACGTGTTGTATAGCTTTTGCAACCGTCATCTCTTTTTTTAAATCCACAAATTCGATGGTCATAATACTCCCGGCGGAATCCTCCGGGTAGTTTAAAAACTGGTTGATTAACTTCCTTGTCTCGTGATCTGTGTTTTTTAACACTCTTTTTACGATATTAGAAGGCATTTCTTCCAAAAAGTCGATGGCATCATCAAAAAATATCTTGTCCCAAATCGATATTATTTCCTTATCGGTGATCGATTCCACAAGAAATTCTTGAAGCTCGGGGGGTATATACGTAAATACACCGGCTGCAATTTCTTTAGGTAATATTCTGAATATGATCAACAATACGTCACGGTCCATTTCTTCAAACAGCTGAGCAATATCCACCACATTCATGTCAATTAATTCTTTTCTGGCTTGGGCATACTGACCTTGCCCAATAAGGTTTAAAACTTTTTCATTCATATGACTGTCCTCCATTTTTTTATCCGGTCAACAAAACAAGAATAGTGAACGGTTCCACTATACAATCCAATTTGTTTCGTATTTAAAAAAGCAGAAGATAAACAAGAAGGAATTGATCAATGTATGTGCATGCAAGAAAAAATTTATTCCGAAAGACCTTTTTGAGAAGCGCCAAAGAACGGAGCTCTGTGATAAACGGGTTTTATCCACATGCACCCTTGTAAATCTCCGCTGACGGTACTACTGCCGTCTGTCTCCATTCTTTTCACCTCCCTTAAAACACGATTAAACAAAGGACCAATCTTTTGATCCTGCTCAAGTATATCATATTCACCTAAAGATAAATAGGTAACATAAAATTTTTTTGTGACATTAGAAAACTTTTTTATGGACTTATATGGATTAAGGGCGAAAATTGTATTATTGCCTTTCTAAAATGCCCAACAAATCAAATAATTCATAGCTAAAACTGTGTTCTATGTCACTTGTAAAAAACCATATACAAAAAGCAATCGTAATAACGCTGAATATACAATACAAAACCACTTGCTTAATATCTTTGTCCTCCAAGATTCTTTTTATTTCAAAAATGCCCAAACCGATTAATAAAATAATGGTAAACGCCATACATATCACCTCTTTCGCATTGGATTGACGATATTATAGGTATTCCGAAGAGTCGAACGAACAACAACATTTACTTTAATATCTTTAAATTTGTTGGCCCATTGGTCTTGCATGAATTTCCAGTTCCCCGGATACTTATGGTAATATACATCCCCGATGTTTGTTACATCGGTATTCAAAGTTTGTAAATAGGTCATGGTATCCTTCACTTCATTTTCAATGATCTGTTCCAATTCCTGCTTTACATCGGCAATATACACTGCATCATATAAATCTTCTTTGCCGGTATACTCCGGAATATTAAAAAGCAAGTTGATATTCACATCAAGTTCAGTTGCATCTTCGTTAATCTCCAGCTTGGTTTTAGCACTGGTTATTTCTGTTGACAAAATCTCATGCTCTCCTAACTCCAGAACCACTACCGCCGATTCAATCTTATCCATTACCCAGTTAATCCCTCTTGAAAATCGAAGAGATGCATAGTCAATCATTTTACCTTCTCTGTTGAAAATGGCATATCCTGCCGATCGGATATCTTTTTTTGGAGAGCTCTCTTCTTTTTTACTATCTTCGCTACGCATTTTATTCGTAGTTCCCATAACCGGTAATATGATCGACATGGTATCCGATTGATACTTTAATGCCCATTCTCTTAAATGGACGATTTTTGTTACGGATTCCACTTCAACTTCACTGAAAAGATGCCTTATCTTTTCATTCATTTTAGGCTCGCTTGTATTGACATTCTTTATAAACTCTCTAGCCGTCATGTCTTTAGCAACAACCAATTCATCGGACAATCGATTTTCATGGTTTCTAATAAAAAAATCCAAATGCTCTGCAATCCCCGACCGAGCGGCTTCATCTCCAATGATAATATACTCTAAGTGAGCCCAAATCATATGCTTATCATGGTAAAGGCTCATCTTTTGCTTGGCCTCGTAAACTGTTCTGCCGGATGATTCATATACCTTGATTGATTCTCCGCCTTTATTCGACTCAGCTCCGGGTTTACTTCCGACACTCAAGACAGTCAAATCCACCTGATCATCCTTGGTATCAAGGCCTACGATTAAAATTGCTTGTATTTCTTCTAAAGGTGTTTTATTTGGTAATCCAGAACAACCGCTGAATAGAATCATGAAAGCCAGAATGAATGCTATATGTTTTTTGTTCATGCTTTCTTCCTTTCCTTTATCTTTGGTTTTAGATAGGTCGGTCTGTTTTGAATATCTGTGAGGGGGAACCGAACAAGTGAATCCTCCAGCTGCATTTTTTTTGGATGAATATATGGCGATAAATACGGAACACCTAGTGATTCCAACCGAGCAAGAGAATAAAGTAATAAAATCACTCCGAACGTCAATCCATATAGCCCCAAAACAGCTGTAAGAATAGTGATAAATCCCTGCCATATCCATGTAGCAAAGTTTGCATCCTTGTTGGGAATGGCTAAAGCAGCTATAGAAGCCGCCGCTATAACCACAATCACTCCCGGAGAAACTAATTGGGCTTGAACAGCCGCTTGTCCCAAGACAATACCACCTACGATGGAAACTGCCGAACCCATGGAAGAAGGCACTTGCATGCTCACTTGGATTAACACATAAAATGTAAAGCTCATAAGCAGCACTTCCATAACTGTACCGAAGGGTGTGCCGGCTTTGGATGCACCAATGGTGTTTAATAAAGCGAAGGGTATCATTTCCGGATGGTATTCGGCTATGGCCACATAGATTCCCGGTAGCAAAAGTGTCATCAGGAAACTGGCATACCGCATAATTCGGAAAAAGGATGCCAATGCAAAGTTAATATTGTAATCAAAAGCAGAGTTGAAAAGATCTCCGAAAACAGTAGGGAAAATCAACCCGTAAGGAATTCCATTCATTAAAATGGCTATTTTCCCTTCCATTAAGGAAGAACACAATACCGAAGCACTTTCGGTGCTTTTTGATTGTGGAAACATGGTGTATTTATGCTCCACCAAGCCCTCGTAGATATCTTGCATGGAAAGTACGTCCTCTTGTTTTATATTTTTAATTCGAGTAATCACCGTATTGACGAATTCTTCGTTACAGATATTATTCATATACAGTATGCTACAGGTGGTATTGCTTTTCTCCCCCACATCCATTTCATGAACAGCCAAATGTCTGGTTTTTAATTTTTGTCTGACCAAAGATACATTGACTCGTACATTTTCTACAAAAGCTTCTTTGGCCGACTTGAAGGTGTTTTCTTCTTGTCCCGCAGCAACCGAACGAAACTCAAATCCTTTTGTTTCAAAAGCCAATGCAGTTTTTAATTCGTCAAACACCACAATGGAAAAACCGGATAATAATGTGCTTATAAGTTCTTCCATCTTACTGATTACCACCATGTTGCCATGATAGATTCCTCCATTTAAAGCTGCACGATATGCTTCTTGTAATGTCGCGACCGACCCAAAAACCGGATTTTCGTTCAATGGTCTGATAATATCTTCATTAACCGATGTAATCTTCACCATTCCGTCTATATAGACAATAACAACTTTTAATTCCGGTTCTCCCCTAATCAATGTCACTTTGTATTTAACATCATCTTGAGTTGAAAAAATCTTTTTAGTATTTTCTATGGTAACTTCCATATCCTTCATAACATGATCCTCTATCACCTAAAACACCTCCAGTCTAACCTATTGTTTGATCCGCTATATCTTCTTTCTAATCTTCCCGACGACAAATAGCATGAACGGTAACACAATTGTTATAATTATATTTGTAGGAAAAGCGATACTTCGGGAAAAGGTCTGTAATTCTAATGTGTTACTGCAAAAATATTGTGTAAAAAGAAACATAAAAACAAGAAACACACTGATGAAAGGTAACTCACTTTTAATGTTGAATACGCCTTTCGCAAGATGCAATATACAATAACTGAAAAAACAAATAATCATAAACTCCGACAATAACCATAAAGATAGGAATAATGCTTCCATGCCGGTCATCCCCTTGAAGATGATGATTCCCTTCACCACTTGAAAAAAGGGATAATTCAAGTGCTCAACAATTCTCCAACCAAATATGGATAATGTCCAAAAAACAATCAATGTTAATGCCGTAATCATGAAAATACCGATTCGGACGAATCCTTTTTTGAATTTATCGTAGATAACGACTTTGTCATTAAAAATCAGCAGAAATGTAACATATCCCGAAATAGACAATACATCAAGAGTACTTCTTAAAACATTTGGAATTCCGCCAATATGGACCGGGGTGACATTATTGATATCCAATTCCTTTACCAAAAAAACCAATAACAAAAGAAATTGTATGATTAAGAGAAAGAATACGATTTTATTCATTCTGCCGATGGTTGCGATTCCTCCCCTTAACATAAAGAAAATAGCAAACAGCTCTAGAAAAACAAAAATTCTGTAATCAGTACCAATATAGACGGTAGATGTTAATTGATCTGTTGAATATCGAATATACATTGCCAATAATACCAACAGATACACCATGATAATTACACCAAGAATCTTGCTTACTGTTTTACCAAAACAAGCGGACATAATATCTATAAATGACTTTCCTTGAAACTTCTTTACAATGCTTACGATGATCGCCATAAGCGGTACGTAAACAATACAGCTTGCAACAGGAACCATCCACGCCATTTCTTTGGCATTTGTTATGGTCATTTGGGTCAAAGCTCTTGTTGTTGGCGCATAAGTGATAACAGCGTACATTAACAGCCATTCCGATACCGTCAATCTTTGTTTTCCAATTTGGTTGCTCATGAAGCGCCACCAACTTTTCTTAACTGCTCATTCTCTTTACGCAACTGCTCCACTTCACTTTCCAAATGCTTTATTTGATTTTCATACATTGCAATTTCCTGATTATCTACGTCTGTGCACCCAGATGAGGATAACAAAATCCATATAACTAACACCCAAAGGCAGAATTTTTGCATAAATAGCACCTCTTGACATTTCATTTAATAGTACTTTTTGCAAAAATTTTAGATATTATACCTATTAACAAATATTAAAAACCGGCTGTAAAACCGGTTTAAAAATATTTGTTTGTTGTTATATAGTTTTTGTCTTTTTATGTAATTCAGAATAAGTTAGCACGTATAAGTCTTTTACGTATTTGAGAGCCAACAATTGTGGCAATTAAAATTTTAGCCAGATCACCCGGTATAAACGGTATGACACCGGCTGCAAGAGCCGCACCGGCCGACATGTCAGCTTGATAAGTCAACCATGCAGTTCCGAATACATATAAGACAGAGGTTCCGAGTACCATCCCCAAAAAACATAATACCTGATTTTCAAAAAAACGATCAATTATATATCCGGAAATAAGGGCCATAAAGATATACCCGATTAAATAACCACCGGTCGGACCTAAAAGCTTGCCCGGCCCTCCGGAAAAATTAGAGAATACCGGAACACCGATAAGACCGACAAGTAAGTATATTAAAACACTTACAGTTCCTTTTTTCATTCCCAGTACATACAAAACAATATAAATCGCTAAGTTTGCGAAAGCGACGGGAACGACTCCGATGGGAATAGACAACGGACCAAGGACACAAATGATTGCGGCTGCAACCCCTATGATGACTAATTGGAATACTTTTTGTTTATTTTTCATGGGTTTTCCTTTCGATTAATACATCGTAAATTGATCTTGACTTAATATATATGAAAGAAAAGAGAATGTCAACCACAATATTATTATGGGTGACAATCTGATCTTACGCCATTATTTATTTCGATTAACAGCCCCCACAAGCTGTATATTATTTTCATCCGGGTACTTAATAACCTTTAAGAACATCCCAGCCGAAAACCGGCAGAGCATCCTCCGGAACTTCAATACCCACAAGATAAAACAAACGGGAAAAATCGGACATTTCTCCCCAAATTCCAAGTACATCTTGATAATCTTGATTGTTTTTACTAATTTACTTCAGCATGCACACAACCGAGTAGATTGATATCCTTCGGGTGGTGTAGCCTCAGCAAGAGCTGTGGCAGAAGATAAACTTTATCCATTAGTTATTCCACGAGCTATTGGCGGCAAATATATCCTCTCGTTGAAATATTTCGAGATTACATAGTACGTTGTTAGTAATATTTCTTTTTTAGCTCGCATAGCTGATTTTCCAAATCAGTTATCTGTTGCTTCATTTTTTTTGCATCTTCTTGATGAGATAACTGACCAACCCTGAGATTTATTAAGTCTGCAACAGCTGTCAAAAAGTTTGCTATTGTTTCTAATTCATCCGGATCACGACTATTAGATATAATCGATGAAATTATTGCTGATAAGATAACTAGTGCATTAGGGTCAGCATTTGCAATATTAGCCATTATTGTCCCTCCTTATTATAGGATATGAACCAATACAAATTATGTTAACACTATAGACCATCGAAAAATTATATTTATATATGTAAACATAGTCTTGTCTTTTGCCAAACCAACACTCTTGAAGCACCTTCAACTTTATCTATTCAGATTCAATAATAATGTGCGGCTAAAGAAAGCTGTTAATTACATAGTGGCTTCCTTTTTTGGTTATACTATTGCAGAAAACAATATCGGAATGGTGGTGATGCTTATGACAACTCTTAATAAAATACCCAACAAATTAGTAAATGAAAAATCTCCATACCTTCAGCAACATGCATATAATCCTGTTCACTGGTTTCCATGGGGTGATGAAGCCTTTCAAAAAGCAAAAACTGAAAACAAACCCATCTTCCTCAGCATCGGCTATTCCACTTGTCATTGGTGCCATGTGATGGAAACCGAATCCTTCGAGGACCTTGACGTTGCTCGCATACTCAATGAAAACTATATATCGATAAAAGTAGACCGAGAATTAAGACCGGATATCGATAACATCTATATGCGAGTATGCCAAGGAATGACCGGATCCGGAGGTTGGCCCATGAGTGTGTTTATGACTCCGGAGCAAAAACCGTTTTTTGCAGGAACGTATTTCCCAAAACAATCAGCCGGGCAATATCCGGGATTCATCGACATCATCACTCATTTTGCAGAAGCATGGAAAGAAAATAAAAATCAGTTCTTTGAAGATACCGCTCAAATAGAAGCCTTCTTAAAGCAATCAATGGACAAACATTCAGAAGAACTTAAGCAGAGCGTCATCCAATCGGCCTTTGAAGAATTAAAATCCCAATACGATCCTTTGTATGGCGGGGCAGGCATCGCCCCAAAATTCCCCACCCCTCATAAACTGTTTTTCCTTTTAAGATATTATAAATCCGCTTCGGATCGGACTGCGTTGGATATGGTAGAGCATACCCTTTTATCTATGTACAAAGGCGGTATCTTTGACCACATAGGATATGGGTTCTCCAGATATTCCACCGATCGCAAGTGGCTGGTCCCTCACTTTGAAAAAATGTTGTATGACAATGCTTTATTAGCCATTGCCTATACCGAATGCTATGCCTGCACAAAAAATGAATTGTACAAAAATATCGCAGAAAAAATATTTACGTATGTTCTTCGGGACCTAACATCAAGTGACGGTGCTTTCTATTCATCGGAAGATGCCGATTCAGAGGGAATGGAAGGCAAGTATTATGTATGGAGCTATAAAGAATTGTTCAAGCAATTCAATAAAAATAAAGTGGAAATATTGTGTAATTACCTAGGTGTGACTAAAGAGGGCAACTTTGAGGGAGCAAATATTATTAATCTGATCCACACCGATTTGGAAACAGTTAATCAACCTGAAATAAAAAAAGCGGTAGAAGAAATTCGATCAAAGTTGTATGATGAGCGCTTGAAGCGAATACGCCCGTTTAAAGATACAAAAGTACTAATATCATGGAACGGTATGATGATAGCTGCATTAGCCATAGGCGGAAGGGTTCTTCATCGAAGAGATTATATTGTCGCAGCAAAAAAAGCCGCGGGCTTTATACTTGGTTCTATGACAGATCAAAAAAACCGTTTACTGAATGGATACAAGAACGGCATAAATTCAGCCGTCGGCTATTTAGATGATTACGCGTATATCATTTTCGGTTTCATTGAGCTGTATCGTTCCACATTTGATACATCGTATTTAAATAAAGCTCTGGAATTTAATCAAACATTGATAGACAACTTTTGGGATAATCAACAGTCCGGGTTTTTCTTTTATGGAAATGATCAAGAAAATTTAATTATACGACCAAAAGAACATTATGACGGAGCAACACCTTCGGGTAATTCAATTGCTGCAATGAATTTACTGCAATTATATGAATATACGGGAGATCACAATTTTAAGGTGCGTGCCGAAAAATTGATAAATGCTTTCGGGGCGGACATCAATAGTCAACCGACCGGACACATTCATTTCCTAACGGCATTTTTAACAAACAACCAAAATAAAAGTCAGGTGATCTTTACAGGGAGAGATAAAAACGAATTATTAAAAATACGACAAAAATTAGACAGTAACTTTCTTCCCTTTACAACATGCCTTGTGTATGATGGAAATGAAGCAGCCGTTGAAACCAACCCCCATTTGAAAGACTACATTCCGGAAGATCGGGTGACCGCTTATGTATGTGAAAACTTTACTTGCCAACAGCCAACACACAATATTGATGCTGTTTTTACCGGTTTACAATGATTTAAATCTTACCGATTTTTTTCAACCAGTTAACAGTATCGGTCAATGTTTCTTTCATATCTCTTGTTTCATATCCTAGCTCTTTCGTTGCCTTTTCATGTGAGAAGTGTGCGTTTGTGTTTAATGTGTAAATGGAATATGAAGTAAATAACGGCGGTTGGCGTAATATCTTATAATACAACTCCGCAAGTCGGGCAGTGCCCTTTAAGAACCAAAGAGGCAAAATGTTTCTTATTTCCTTCTTCCCGGTAATTTCATGCAGCATAAAGAGAATCTGTTGCATTGTAAAGTATTTGTTTGAGAGAATATATCCCTCGCCTTTTCTTCCTTTGTCACACGCTGCTATGATGCCCTTTGCCACATCTCGAACGTCAACAAAGTCATAACCGCCATTAACACCGGATGTCAATCTGTGGTTATAATAATCAATGACTAATGTTGTAAGATGACCCTTACCGTAATCATAAGGACCGGTAATTCCGGAAGGATGAACAATGCTCACATTCAAGCCTCGCTTTGCAGCTTCCATGACATAAGCTGTCGCTTCGGCTTTTGTCTTTGCATAAGCCCCTACCACCTTTTCAGGATCAAAATCGGTTGTTTCGGTTATAACAACACCTTCCGGTTGTTCGGGAATTGCATGAACCGAGCTTACATAAATCAACTTTGAAACATCATACAAAATGCAAAGATCAACAATATTCTTTGTTCCGGTTACATTAACATTATATACTTCCGGATTAACATTTGTAGCGATGGACACGATTCCGGCGCAATGGATCACAATAGGATCTCGACCTTTCAAATTTTCAAAAAAAGGTTTGATACTATTGACATCTGACACATCACCATAAAATATTTCTGCGTTTTCCGGAAGATGCTCTTCTTTAGGCAGAACCAAAGCACGAACTGCTTTACCGCTTTGAATTAGTTGTGCAGTTACCACGCTGCCCAGATGGCCTGCTGCACCTGTGACTAAATAGATATTTTCCATATAAAATCCCTCTTGCTAAATATAGCCATGTGCTAATTACTATTATATCACAAGATTTTTTAAGATATAATACGAACTAATATTTTTTCAAGCATGTAATGTGTTGTTAGATTTTTGATTATTAAATGCTGAAAACCCTTGTGTAGCAAGGGTTTTCAGCTTAATTTTTGGCGGAGAAGGAGGGATTCGAACCCTCGCTAGAGAATAAACCCCTACTAACGGTTTAGCAAACCGTCCCCTTCAGCCTACTT
>CALCRE010000206.1 GCA_937894465.1 uncultured Clostridia bacterium | reverse complement strand
TAACGCTACATCATAAGCTTCTGCCATGGCGGCTATTTTTCTGACTTCAGATATACCGCCGGCATGGCTTAAATCCGGTTGGATTATATCAACATACCCGTCTTGCAACATTTTTTTAAAATCCCATCTTGTAAAATTACGTTCTCCCGTGGCAATAGGTGTGACGGTATGGTTTCTCAAATCCTTAAATGCTTCGTAATTTTCAATCAGCACCGGCTCTTCTATAAACATCAGCTTATAGGGCTCGAGCTCCTTCATTAAAACACGAGCCATGGCTTTGTGAATTCGTCCGTGAAAATCCACTGCGATATCCATTTTGGTGCCCAGTGTGTCTCGAATGGCCGCCACTCTTTCCACACAACCGTTGATTTTATCAAAAGTATCAATCCATTCGGTATTGTCGGTACCGTTCATTTTAATGGCGGTGTAACCTTCTTGGTATGCTTTTTGGGCCTCTTGTGCCACATTGTCCGGTCGGTCTCCTCCTATCCAGCGATATACCCGCATCTTATCCCGTACCTTGCCGCCTAGCATCTCATAAACCGGCATGTTGTAATACTTGCCTTTAATATCCCACAATGCCTGGTCAATGCCGGAGAGTGCACTCGTGAGCACCGGGCCTCCTCTGTAGAACCCGCCTCGATATAGCACTTGCCAAATGTCTTCTATATCATTGGCAGACCTTCCAATCACATATTCCTTTAATTCATGAACACATGCCTCTACTGTGTCGGCGCGTCCTTCCACGACAGGCTCACCCCAACCTACGTAACCTGATTGAGTTTCAATTTTCAAGAACAACCATCTCGGTGGCACCTTGTATGTCGTCATCTTTATAATCTTCAAGCAACAACCTCCTCAAACATTCGTCTAATCGGCTAACCTTGCAACATCAGCATAAATTTTAGCATTGGCTTTTAACACATCCCATTGACCGTTATTGATCACAATAGGATTGGCCAAAGAACTCCCGATCCCCACTCCCAAAACACCGGCATCCAAAAAGGCTTTAATATTACCGGAATCCACACCACCTACAGCAAGCAAGGGTATGTGACCTAACGGCCCTTTTAAATCCTTGATATATTTTAGACCTAAAACCCCGGCAGGAAAAAGTTTTACCATGTGTGCACCGCATTGGTATGCGAATGCAATTTCAGTAGGTGTAAAAGCTCCGGGAATAGACACAAGATTTCTTTTCAATGTTTGCTTGATGACCTTTTCCGATGTATCGGGAGATATGATGTACCGGGCACCCACTTCATGTACCATATCCACCTGTTCGGGTTTCATCACCGTTCCTGCCCCTAGAAAAATATTATTTCCAAATGTCTTGTTAAGAAGGTCGATTTGTTGAACACTTTCTTTGATGGATTCACCATCCTTTTGATTCAAGGTTACTTCAAACAATCGAATGCCTGCTTGTGCCATTACATCTACCGCTTCAACAAGCTTAGTAGTCATTGCATTTCTAATAATGCATATCACTTTGTATTTCCTGATCGCTTCTTCTATTCTCATTAGCTCACCTTCATTCTCCACGATATAGGTACTTATTTAAATTCACCTTGTTTCCATACACTTCTATGTTTTCCCTCAAAAGCATTTCCTTATGCGCATCCAACCCACCGAATGCAAAAGCGGCTGTCAGCCTACCGGAAGAAGACACCACTCTGTGACAAGGTATTTCCCCCGGAAAAGGATTTTGATGCAGAATATTGCCCACCGCACGGCTTGCATTGGGGCTTCCCGCCAATATGGCAATCCTTTTGTAAGTAGACACAGATCCTTTGGGAATTCTCTTAACCGCTTCATATACTCTTTGGCTAAATGTTGAAGGTTGACTCATTTCCTTGCTTTTCCTTCCAATATGCAATTAACTTTGTTTTCAAAAGCCAAAAGCTGTTGGGCTCCTTCTAGCACCCCTATTTCCACGACCATTTCCTTTTCTTCCCCGGGATTCAAATAAGGTAGAATTCCTTCTTCCCTGAGCTGAACCCGGTTTGCCACTTTGGTGTTGACAGGCTCGATAGCCAATACATATTCCTTGTTTGCCGCGGATTTCCATTGGGATATATAGGGCAGTGCATTTGTGTTAGCTGATATATACATGCCTAATCCTTGCTCTAAATGAGGATTGAGAATTCCTGCATGGTATCGTCCGGACTCATCTGAAACCATGGTATGGAGAAAGTTTTCTTCCGGAAATTCTTGTTGTGGTGAATCAAATGCTTGATGCTGATCAATATTTTCTTCGGACTTTTGGTCGTATCCCCAAACCTTTTTTGATGTAAGTACCAAGCGGGTATGTTCGTCCAGCAATGGGAACCCGGCATTGATATGATACAAAATTACAAAAGGCGTCTTTTTCATACCGGCATTTTCCACTTTGTCGGTGATGATGAGTTTACGTTCCCCTGCCACACTTTTGATATTCCTTCTTAAAATCAATTTTGATCCAAAGAAAACCGACTCTTCCATGACCCCTTCGAATTCAAGGATATACTCGTCACCTTCCCAACGGGACAAGTCCTTAAACTCTTGTGCCGGCACATAAGAAATATCACCATGGGTGCCGTAAGGCTCCCCTTCATCCACACAAAAACCGGATAGGTTTTGCAATCCGCATGTGGTGACCAACCCGGCAAAAAAGCCCTTCATCCAATCGTTTCCCACACCGGTGTAATAGGAAGGGTGCACTTCTCCGGTTTCCCCTTGGTATACTAAATTCACCCCCTTATAGGTACATAACGATATATCCATGCACCGATCCGGTAGAATGGTAAACTTAAAACCGTTCCCGGCATTCACATCCACGGCACGGACTCCCTCTGATTTGCCACCGGTCAGCCGGTAGTGGCGGCTACCCGCCACTTGTCCGATTCGACCGACATAATGTTCTATCTGTTCTTTTGAATATTTTTTCCCGAATATGTCCATTTCAGATCCTCCCGAATTAATTTTCATTTATTTGAACAATAAGCTTGTAAACCGGGTAAAATCATTGATGTCAAAAACCGGTTGCAAAAAGTCTTCGTGGGCAAATGCAAACCGATAGGTCATTTCCCAATATTCTTTGGCAACTTTCATATCTCCTTCCGCTCTTGCTTTCAATGCATATGAAAGAGTGGATATTAATTCGCTGTGATATAATAGATATTTCCAGGATAATGCCACGGCTTTATTTTCATGGCCAATATTTCTTTCAATAACTTTTTTAAACTCGTTCACCAAAAGGGGTATTTGTCTCATCTTGACTACTGCATCCTTGTGAGCCGATTCATCTTTTTCCCCTCTTAAATATACCGGGTCAAACAAGCGGGATACTTTTGCCAAATAACTAAGACAAGCTTCCCAATCCTCGCCAAATGAGCCTTTGAAATATTCCCGAGCTAAAGAATCGAAATCTGCAGATTCATCCCATAAAGTCTTTCCATATAAATACATGGGGAAACCTGTGGGGAAATAGGCTCTTTGGGTTTGATCCTCAATGATGCCGTTTAAGCCTAATGCACGTAAGTTCTTAATATCTTGACTCAATATTTTAGCCATTTCATAATAGCCCGGATCTTTATAATTATCTCTCCAGAAATGATACTCAAAACATAAGCTGTTCCCTTTAAAGCCTTCGAACCATTGTTTTAAGTAACCGATGTTCTCCTTGACATTCTTAGGTTTGGGCAGTTTATTTCTCACATAAGGTGCAAGATACACCCCTTCGGTATCCGGATCGTAGGATTGGCTGTATGTTCTGGATATGGGGGCAAACAATAACAGGAATCTGTCGGTGTTATGGATGGTTTCCTTAAGAGGAGGCCAGATGGTATCCACATAGGAAATGAAAACGATTTTGGTATCCAAACCTGCTTGATTCATTAACTCGTCCAACCGGTTACACATCATCACCATAAAGTCCGAAGGTGTGGTGTCCTTGCATAAATCGCATTCACATTGGGAGTTCCAACTGTCCGCCAACCATAAATGTAGAAAGTCAACTTCCGGATGAGCTTTACAGTATGCTAACATATCATGGACAATCCGGTCTTGCACTTCCTGTTGTCCGTAACATAAATTACTGTTCATGGGAGCATTATGTACAACGGCTCTTTTCCCGTCCATCATTGCCAGCCACTTGTCCATTTTCTCTTGCGTTTTTTCTGTAAGTGTATAAAAACGATCCCATGGATAAACCAAATCGGTAGGCAGCCCTAACGCTTTAGCCGTCCAACCGTGCCCCATGTCATGGAAACTCATGCCTCTTCTTTTGATTTCCACCGTTGTTGTGGTTTTGTATGCACGGCATTCAGCCAAGGATCTCGGCTCCGGATTTTTAAACGGGTTTCTACTGTGGGAATACCATTTATTAAAATACTCATATGGATTCTCCCATTCGAGCATATAGGTGTTTAAGCCTGCCTTCGGTGCCCATTCCACGCTGTCTAACATGTTTTCCAAGCTCACAGAGCCTTCGATGCACATGCCTCGATGTCTGTAGGAAGCTTTTTCTTGAAGAAGAACGCTCAAGTCGAAAACATTCCTTGTAGGAACGACGTCACCGTCTTTACCCGGTCTGAGCCATCTGCAACCTACAGACTCCAGAAAACGGTACACCCCTGTTAAAACACTACGGGGGTTGGATCCTGCAATAGTTCCTACGGAAGCTTGGATATTGATATCGATTGCATCATCCAGTGCCGGATCATCCAAAAAGTCATCTGATATTCCGAAATCCTTGAACAGTCCTAATGCGATTCCTTCTTTGTCGTTACGGTCATTGATAATCGTTGCAACATCGTCATCGCCGGACATGATCTCCAAATACTTGGCAAGTTCGGACGCAGCATACTCAACAGTTTGACACGGATCGCAAACGATAATTTTTACATCTTTACTCACAGCCGTTCACCTAATCCTTCCATTCCAATTATATTTCATTCATCATACCATAATCATCATCCATAAGCTTTAAGTTTTTTGAGAAAATACCGGATCTCTTAACGATTGCTTATCGATGCCAAACATTGTAAAACGCCGATTCAGATGAAACCGACCGGCGTTTTTAAGTAACATATAAAAGGAGGAAAACTTATTCTTTACGGTTGTATATATATGATTTGGTCTGTCGTTACAGCCGTACTGTCTAACACATTCACTCCCTGAACCACTGCTGCCTCAGCCTTGTATTGTCCCGGGGAAGCAATTCTTGCGTAATAGGTGTAAGTGAAAGATTCTTTGTCCTTGTAAGGGAAGATGTAGAAGGATACTTTTTGTCCGTCCACGTCCTTGTACCAATGGGTAATCTTCATGTCTCCGGCGTCATAAAAGGATCGCATCGGAGTTTCAATGGCCTTCAAACCTGCAGGCAGGTAGTCGGACAACTTATAGTAATTGTCCATAGCATCTTTACCAATGGTGACATTTAGTGTCACTTCCACAATATCTCCGGCTTTAAACATATTACCCTTTTGGCCGCTTAAGCTGCCATAAGAGCGAGTGACCGTTATACCCGGATCGGTTTTGATGCTTTCATTGCGCATCACTTCATAAACTGTAACTAACCCGATTTCACCTTCAATGGATTTCACCTTGAAGTCTCCTGTTTTCGCTCCGGGGATGTTCATGGTAAAGCTTCCTCCCGGACCGATTTCTTGTGTGAATTCTTCTCCTAGCCAAGTGTACACAATAGACGAGTTTCCGCCCGGAATACGGTCGATCACTTCATTGACATAGCTGATCTTTTGTAAGTTGATCAAGCTTTCTTCCGTGGGATTCATCCTGACATAATTCATCAGCTTTTCAGCCTCCGGCAGATTCAAACGAACTGCTGCCACCGCTGCGATCACAGTATTTCGTGTCACATCATCTTGTGTTTTCATGTATGTGTTCTTTTTCACCTTGGCATAGGACTCATATTGATCCAATTGCGGTGCTACCAAACGGTTATACAGATCCAGTGCCACCGGTTTTTCACCTAATGTCTGATAAGCCAATACCAGGTACAGAGCTTCTTCCGTTGATAATGAATCTTTTGATGCGTATTTTTCCAGCTCCAACATCACAGGTTCTTTTAAGGAAGCCAATCCGTACAAAGCTGCAATTCTCGATGCATGGGCAGACTCAGTTTCCAATCTACCGTAAAGGTATTCTTTGAGACGCATTATATCCACGTCATCTTTGACCAATTCTGCAGCCCACGCAGTGACAAATACATCGGATGCAGCATAGGGCAGTATACCCAATCCTCCGTCGGACACTTGATAATCCTTGGGTTTGAAACTGTTGTCTTCAATCATTTCTTGATCAAAGTATTTTACCAACAAGTCCCGAGCAATACGACTTCCTAATTTTTGTTCAAAACGATTTCCGTAAGTCCAGCTTAAGGAGTAGATATCCGGCAACCATTGTCCTCTGGTCCTGTCCGTGAATATCAAACTCAAATTACGTGAGTTATGTCCGTTAATGACAGTATATGGGGTCAAATCGGTATAGTCGGCTTTTTGCATGGTGTGGTAAGATTCCAATGTGTTGTACACGTGGCTTATACCGTCTTTCAATCCGCCGGTGGTAACAGCTTCAACGATCCATTCCCCTCTACCGGTTTGTAATACCGGCATTTGCAGATTAATACGTTGGAAAGCCGGACCTGTAGCAGTGGCCAATGTCGCTCCGGTCAATTTGTCTTTTACCGTTATCTGTATTTGATCATCCGATTTTAATTCGGCTCCGTATCCTGTTACACCCAACACAGGCTTATCTCCTGCAAGGAATGTTTCGCTGGAGTTATAGCTTATGAAAAACGGTAACGATACATCCAATGATTGAAGATCCGTCCCGGCTTTCAAATCCTTGGTGACACCGGACAAGGTGATTCTCCACTGTGTGATATTGTCCGGTAATGTAAAGCTGAAAATACCCTTTCCGTTTTCATCCAATTGAATGGTTTTAAATAACGCCGTATCTTTAAAGTCCTCTCTGATGGCAACTTGATCTGCCGTAGCAGCAAATGACGGTGCCAAAGACTTGCTGTCATTAGCCGCAAAGCCTCCGCTTTGAGACTCTTCCCTTTCTCCCGCCGTTCCGTCGGCCACATCCCTTCCGCTGTTTGCATGGGAACGATATTCCCAAACCAGACCGGATGATACGCTTCGATACAACCGGTCAAGTGTGTTGACATATTGATCATTTAAAGCGAACAATGCTTCGTCCACCAAAGAGATGTTAATAAATGCACCGGGACCTTTTTCCGCAGACAGTTTAACCGTCACGGTATCACCGGGGCGATATGTTTCTTTGTCGGTTTGGGCTGTCAACTTTATCTTTTTATCTCTATAATCGTATTGAATCATTTCTTGGCGGGATACGATATTGACTCTGTTGTTGAACCAAACACCATATACATAGATATTCGGTGCATACGTATCCGTCATGGTAAACTCAAGCTTGGATGAATCCAAGATATCCCATTCAAGATTGCCTCTTGCGGCTTTGACAAACAGGAATTTACCGCCTTCCAAAGCTTTTTCACCAAATTTATAGGTTAAAGCCACCGTTTCTCCCGGCTTGTATTGATCTTTTTCTTTTTCCAGATAGTAATAATCATAGGAGTATGGATAGTAACCCATGGAACGAGTGGAGCCCGATACATAAATATGATCATACCTTATGGTTCTT
This sequence comes from uncultured Clostridia bacterium, assembly GCA_937894465.1. Classification (GTDB taxonomy): domain Bacteria; phylum Bacillota; class Clostridia; order JAAYHZ01; family JAAYHZ01; genus JAAYHZ01. The sequence continues at coordinate 4,542 of CALCRE010000206.1, read as the reverse complement.
CCGGATTGATCTTGGGTTTGAATACTCACAGTATAATAGCCGTCCTTCTCATCAAGAGGTGTGAACCCGGCCGTTGCAACGCCTTCTGCATCTGTCTCGGCTGTAAAGGTACGCACCGTTTGAGTTCTAAGCTTGTAATCATATCTGGGATAGGTCACCTTGTTAATATAGTCGTAGTACTTACCGACCTCGATTCTTTCCCAAGTATTCCAGGTGACGGATCCTTGTATCGATTTGCCTTTGACCGGTCCTCCCAAATAGTCATTCTCATCGGAAGAATTGTATTTTTCCAAATCCACATGATTGACCTGTATTTTAATCTTTCCTTCGCCTTGATCCTTTTCTTGTTCTTTTTCCAATGTGGCTTGGGCTTGAACGTAAATGTCGTTTACAAACACAGTCACATTGTGAGAAGCCGATATCTCACCGGATTCCGGCAGTTGAGCCCTTGCGTAGACGGAAAGAGATTGCATTCCTTGTACTTCCGGGTTTGCGTCGGGTATAAATGACACCTTTGCCACGCCGTCTTTGTCGGTGATTACTTGACTTTCCACATATTGGTTTCCGGAATAGAAGTTAATATTGTAATTGATGTTTAAATTGGCTACCGGAGTGCCCTCAAAGAACGCAGCTTTGAAAGTGAATGTTACCGGATCTCCGTTTTTTACACCCTTTTTGTCAGATGTCACTTCAATGGTATAGGCAGGTTTCACATAGTCTTCCACATTGATATAACTGCTTGCTAAAACTACATCCTTGTCTTTTACAGTGATGCTGTAGCTTCCGGGTTGAATGTTAGGGATCTTGATTTGTCCTTGGTACATTCCGTCCGATACTTTAACCACTGTTTTTTCCAGCGCCGAACCTTGATATCCGGGCCATATTGCCGAGGATTTTGCAAAGAACGGTCTGTAGTATTGATTACCGATCTCTACCGTCACTTCGGAGGGGATTGTCTGATCAGCGTCTCTTTCCTTTAAAAACCCCCAGAAGGAGATGGTGTCAGTAGGTTTGTATAATTGTCTGTCCAATTGGAATGTACTCCAATAGTCTTCTGATTGACCGCCTCCATAATAGCGATAATATGAATCATAATAGATACGGTAGGTATTTTCAAAACGAATCACTGCCTGATCTTTTCCTGCAGTCACTTGAAGATAAGCGATTGTTTGATCTTTGTCCTTTTTCAATACAACGGGGTCAAATACCGCCACACCGGTTAAGTCGGTTGTAAACACATCGGATGTGTCCACAGACTTGATTTTTGCATTGGCTGCAGGTGCACCGGATCCTACCGTGTTGAGCCAAACCAAAGCTTCCTTGTCAGTAACCACGGAATAGATTCCGATATCGGTAACTTGTAATAATGTTTGGAAAGTCAGATCCTCCCATTTGGTGTTTAACAAATAAAACCCTTTGGGTAATTGATCCGGCAATCGGAGATAGTTGTCTTCTTCCGCTTTGTTTTGTCCCGGGAAAACTTGTTGAAAAGTTATCACACGGTTCAAACCGGATACCGGAAGAAGATTGTTTTGAACGCTGTAGCTTGCCCAATAAGGGATCTTATCCTTTTCTTTGAGCGTATCGATAAACGATTGAACATCCCCTAAGGAATAGACATCCGTGTTAACGGTCAAGTCTTCAATCGTCTTGTTATCATAGCGGTTATAGATATAATAATAGACTGGAATCCAAGGTATCTCACCGGAAGATGCTTCATTTAGAACTCTGTTGAATGCAAACCACCCTTTTTGGTACTGTTGGGATTGCTTTTCATTCTTCGGCTGGGTTTCAAAAGAAAATACGAAATCTTCTTGCAATGTCTTATTCGTATTTTCCAACGCCAATCCTGCTTTTAATGTAACGGTATAGATCGTTCCATATTGGAGTTCTTTTTCCGGAACAAAAACTGCAGTGGATCCATGACGTTCGAATTTTCCCTTCACATTCGGCGTGATGGTAAAATAAGCCTCCAAATCTTGAAACCCCTCATGAGTAAATGTAAATTCGATTCCGGTGTTGACCGGAACTCCGGTGGATTGATTCGCCGGTAAACCGGATACCACCCCAAAAGGATATCCCGTTTGAAAACTCCAAGTAACATCCTCGTAACCTTTTCTTTGCATGCGGAATGTGTAGAGCTTGTTTACCTCTAGCGGCCTAACCGGTGTGATGACGAATTTCGTCGATGATCTTTTTTCAATGACAGGTTTGGGCTCCCCGTCTATAAAGAAATTCGCCACTATGTCCTCTAATGTGTGATCCGATTGGGTCAATAACGTAAATTTTGAGTTGATGGATACACCAAACAAATCATAATCCTCCGGGATCAGAAGATAACCGTCCCGATATTGCCCCGCAGACACGGTTGTTGTTGCAAAAGGATTGATCCAAGCAATTACTCCTGCCATTATAACCGTAAAAGCCGTCACGATACTAATCCATATTTTTGTCTTTTTACTTACCATAAATATATTTCCTCCTCTCTATGAAATCCTTAATTTTCATCTTGTAAAATCTTCATTTTCAGGTCATAGTTATTAGACGGATGGAAACACCTTCTTGTTCCTAAAGCAAAGGTACTATTTAACTTTTTTGAAACTATTGTCTTTATTTTTTTGCAATCGCCGTGGTTTTCGTTTCATCCTTCTTTTTCGAAATAAATAATTCTTGCTTTTGCGCTCTTTTGATTACAAACAAGTAGCCCGCAACCGCTATAGCCAACAAAACCAATTGAGAAACCCAAGTATATGGTACAGGTTCATTCAAATAGACATACAAGGACATAGCGACACCATGTATCAATGTACTGAAAAGGAGAAGTGACAGTCTCCCGCGTTTCGCCGCATACATGGTCAGTAGAGAGAAAGCAGCATGTATCACAAACATACACAGCCGCTCAAAACCTGCAAAAAAGTGCGTTATTGCCGGTGTGTTTTGTAATTCTTCCACCAAAGAGATAATATCAGGATTGTTTTCCACTGCAGAGTATCTGCCCAGGTTATACATGATAGTGAACATGATCCTTTGGGCATATCCACCTCCGGTGACCACCATGGCTTCAAGGCTTGCAAAACCCAATCCTAATGCCACCCCGTTTTCCCAGGTCATATGATCCCTTACAAAGACCCTGTAATAGATAAAACGTCCCACCTCATCGAACAAGCCCGCTGATAGACCCAATAACAAAGCAAATACAACAGGTGTGGATAGAAAGGAAGTGTATTGTTCATTCTCGGTGATCGCCCTTAAAAACGGATTTTTTAAAATCATCCCGAATAAAAGATATACTATGAATCCGGCTGCAAACATCTCCGGTTTCATCTTGTACTTTTGATTAAAACGCCAAATCAGTAAGATTGGTAATGCAAAGCACACCAACAAAGTAAAAAACATCAGTATAATGGAAACAGTATTCATGGTTTAGACTTTCTCCGGTCTCTATTGTTAATATTGTCAACCCATTATATCATACGGTGTATCGTTACGACACAAATCCTTTCCGCGAATGTGATTAAGGGAACATTGACAAAACCCACTTTAAGTCATACAATTCGCATATAAGGAAATATTTATTATCTAAAGAGGGTGTTAATTTATGAAAAAATGGGTTCTGATTCTTATTATAGTCATTGTTATGATTGGGCTTATGGTAAGCTTTGCATACTCCGCCTTGCATTCCGACATGTTTTTATTCCGTATTCCTAGAAACATGATTCAAAATCTGTTCTCCAAAGACACCTCTTCTAGCTTTGGTTTTACCAAATCCTTTGATATTAACGACACATTTTCCGACTCTATAAACGGTATTAAAAAGATTGAAGTATCCTCCGTGTCATCCGAAATCACTGTTTTCATCACCGAAGAACCGGACGTTACAGTGAAATTGTACGGAACATACCGCACAAACAGAGAAAAATCCGTTAAACTGATCATGAACAGGAGCGGATCAACATTAACATTTAAAGTTGATTATCCGAAAACCTTCGGTTTCAATATTAATACATCCTCAGATCTACAATTGGATGTCTATCTTCCGAAATCTTACGTAGATGAGCTTTCTCTCTCCACCGTTTCCGGTGACATCCGTGCAAAAGAACTTTTCAATCAGAAAAACCGATTTGAAACAGTATCCGGTGATGTGGTTATTGATAAACTCCTTTTTACTGAAGTTTGGGCAAACACCGTATCCGGAGACATCAATTTCACTGTTGAAAGTGCGGACAGCCAAACCTTGCTGGATTTAGAGAGTGTATCCGGAAGGGTATACCTTGATTACTTGACCAAAATAGGTGATGGTAAAGCGCAAGAACAAGTACGAATAGAAACGGTATCCGGAGAAGTGGATATAAAGCTTCCGAAAGATTCGGCTTTTAAATTTAGGTTTAATTCCACATCCGGAAAACTAAAGAGCGACTTTCCCATGGCCCTTGAGTCATCCGGCAGATCATCCTCGACAGGTACTGTGAACAACGGTAATAGTATATTTAGAGCGACCAAAATATTAAGATATTAATATAAATAATGCTGGCTTATTTTTAG
>CALCRE010000205.1 GCA_937894465.1 uncultured Clostridia bacterium | reverse complement strand
GCTCATTCAGATACGTACAGAAAAGAACTGATTAAAAAATGTCTACCTCAAGCAAAAAACGGAGCTGTTCCAATGGATTTGTTTTCACCCATATCCAAACAAGGCCCGAGTATGTTTTTACAAGAGCATGTGACAGATTGGGATCAATGGTATGTTCTTTATGTAATCAATACAGACTCTGAGGTGTTATCCGGTTCCATTTCTTATGATTCTTTGGGTTTAGACACAAGTGAGATGGGTGTATATGATTTTTGGGATCAAAAATATCTTGGCAAACAAAAAGAAAGAGTATGTGTTCATGTAGAACCTTACAGTACAAAGGTATTGAGGCTTTTCAAGCATAAGACGTATCCTACCGTTATTTCTACGGATATGCATGTTAGTCAAGGTGCTGTAGATCTAAAATGTATTAAATGGGATGAGGAAAATTGTATGTTGTCAGGTTGTGCGGTACGGGGAGTGGGTGAAACAGGGAGTTTAATTGTATCGTTACCAAACGGGTATCTTCCTGCTTCATACATGAACAACAATGTTGCAAGAAGTGATTTGCATGATGAAACGGTGATCTATAAGCAAATACGGTTTCACCGTGCACAAGAAACATTTGAGATACGGTTTAAAAAAGAAAAAAGGAAAACATCAAAAGATAGTGTCGCAGGACGTATGAAAATCTATGGAGGTGCTTCAAAATGATATTTAACAAACTGGAATATGAAAACATGGTTCGAGTAATGGACTTTTATAACGAAAAGAAAACAGACAATGAAATCATTGATGACTGTATGAATTTTTTATCCGGATTTGTCACCCGAACGATTGTTTTTGATCAAAGGGATTGGCTGATTGACCGGGCGATATTGTTGCCTTCTGACACAACCGTCATTGTTGACGGTGTGACCCTTAAGCAAAAGAATTTAATGTTTGATAATATCTTCAGAGGAGCTAATTTTGAAATCGATCCTGAAAATCCATACGGTTTCCCGATAAAAATTCATCCTATTTCAAACATTCGAATACTCGGCAAAAATAAAGCAAAGTTAGAAGGTCCGGACATATTACCAAGAATGATGCATCCGAATATGGGAGTGGAACAGGAAATGGTGGGCGATTATTGGGGTTGGCGTAACCTTCAAGTATGTCTGTCCAGATGTACGAATTTTGAATTGGCAGGATTCATCTTTAAAAAGCAAAGAAGTTGGGCAAACTCTTTCGATCGATGCAGTTTTGGATATATACATGATTTGGATATTACTTCAACGGCTAAAAATGGAGACGGTGTGAACATCCGTTTGGGATGCCATGACATCACCATTGACAACATAAAAGGATACACTTCCGATGATTGCATAGCGATCAACTCCGGTGGAGTCACGACCGAATATCCTTCTTCTCAGTATGTTTTTCCGAATATACCGTCAAACTATTTATTGAAAGAAGGCAGCGAAGATATCCGTGACAGGGACATCTATAATATCACTGTATCAAATATTTTATCCTATTCTCATCTTCAACACCGTGTGGTAGCTCTTTTAGCACGGGCAGGACATAGAATCTATAACATCTATATAAATAACATTATTGACGGGAATCCTGTTTCTGACAAGTTGGATCGTATTGCTTTGATCGGATCTCATACAGGTTATGGCGGCGGATATATTCCGGGTGACATTCATCATATGAGAATCAATCATGTTATATGCAATTCGGCTAGAAAAGCCATTGACTTCAATGATCCTGTAGAGGATATATGGATTAACGATGTTGTTCAAAACAGAATCGACGGGGTCTTGTTAAATGCGGTTAATCCGGAAGCCGTAACGGTCACCAACAGTTACAAAAAGGAATGATATACGATTAAGTTATATAAAACACCACTTAAGAGAAATGCCTTAAGTGGTGTTTTGTCTTTTTGTCAATGAAAGAAGGATCTCGTTAATTGTTGATACCGTAGATACTGTATTTGTGCTTGGTACCTTCTAACATGTTGAACCATAATTCACCGTTTCCGACCATAACTCCTTTATAATTTACGAAGGTTTCTTTAACATCCTGCTCCAAAAAAGCTTTTTTAACTGCTTCTGTGAAAATCTTATTATAGTTATTTACAAATTCGTCTTCGTTTTCAATATTCACTCTTGAGCCGTCCATATTAACTTGAATCGGGTATGCTATATATTCAGCTACTATTTCACGGTGATCCAGTTGGACTTGTTCTTGCAAATAATGAAAAGTTCCTTCAAACTCGGATGCGCTATCAAATCCTGCAATATCGTATCGATTTTCGACTTCGTTACTTGTTTCGCTATTTTCTGTTTCCGACGTTTCCTCTAAAATTGTTTCGCCGGGTTTGGTGGTTTCAGCAGGAGCTTCTGCGTTATCCTTCGGTTTTACGGTCGAGTCATTACTTACGATATCCTTACCGTCGCCGGATTCAAGGCTACCTGTGGGTTGTGTTATTCCCGAGCATCCAACCAGGATCAATAAACAGATTAGAATTGCTGTTATAGTCCATATGAAAGATGCCTTTTTGTGTCGTGTAATCATTAAAATTCTCCTTTTGTTGTATTTATTTGCAAAGCTGATTGTACCCGGCGTAATACCGGATCCTGATAATGCCTGTAGCATATTGATGATTGTCAGACCGTAATTTTTGTTGTCTTCCGGATTGATGATGTCGAGAACCGCTGCATCGCATGCGATTTCACAATCCTGTTTCATTTTTATGACGGTGTACCATATGAGAGGATTAAACCAATGAATCGCTAGTGTAAACAGACTCATGGCATTGATGAGCAGGTCTTTTCTTTTCAGATGAGTGATCTCGTGCAGAAAGACATACTTTATTTGATTATGAGATAAATCATCGACTAATTTTTTGTTTATTATAATTTTAGGATGAAACAACCCGTATAAACCGGGGGACTTATAGTTTGGACTATATATCACGGCAACCTTCCGGTTTACATGAAGCATGAACTTGCATTCATTTAGAGCTTCGAGTATATCCTTTCTTTCACAAACACCATATCTTTTTGATTGAATCCTTTGCAAAGCATTGATCCACAACAGGTAAAGCAATATTCCGGCTGCACCGACCAACCAAACAACAGGAAATATTTTAATGCTTAATTCCTTTCGATTAATACTTGTTCTTTTAGCCGTGGGATCGTCAATACCACCGTTTTCTTCGTTATCCATACTGCTTTTTTCCGGTTGGTTATTATGAATTGGCTCATTATTAAGGTTCCCGGACGATACCGGATTATGAAATATATTTTCACCATATTGTG
>CALCRE010000204.1 GCA_937894465.1 uncultured Clostridia bacterium | reverse complement strand
ATCGATCTGGATAACGTTATATGAACTTCGATATTATTAGGTTATGCAGTATATGTGACCCATGGTCACCAAGGACAATTATTTAATGACAGGTTATGGAAGGTGAATCGTTTCTTGGTCCGTTATTTTTGGAAGCCTTTGGAGAACCTTGGTGCTATGGATCCTACCGGACCCGGAATGAACTACGAGAGGCGTGATAAAAACGACCGGAACATCATCCGATGGATTGAAGAAAAAAAACAAGCTGTTATCACAGGGCACAGCCATCGTCCTTCTTTCCCGCAACAGGGAGCACCTTTGTACTTCAATGACGGAAGTTGTGTCCATCCTCGAGCGATCACGGGGATTGAAATTCAAAGTGGAATGATTAGTTTGATAAAATGGAGTGTACAAACGAGAAAAGATTACTCTTTGTATATTACCAAGGACATTCTTGAAGGACCGGTTAGCATAGGAAAATTATTTGAAACCACCAAATAAAGAATATTTATGATAGTGAGAACACAAATATATCATTATGGTACTATATGTATAATTATGCAATAATGTGGGTAATACCGCAGACAAGCGGATTATAGAAAAAATTATATTGACAAGTATATAGAATACTGATAAAATTACTCTCACAGATATTCGATTAATGTATGAGTATCAGGTTGTGGCAAACTGATACTCCTTTAGATATGCAAAATAGGAATTAACGTTGGCAAAACCGTTTGCTGATGTTTGTTCAATAGATATTAACTAAGGAGGGTTATATTATGTCTAAGCGCATAATACGTCTAGCGAGCATGCTTGTATTAATCGGTGTAATGTTTTCAATGATTGCATGCTCAAATTCGTCAGAAGTACCGAATGAAACAACAACCGGTGCAACGACAACCAAGGCAGTGACTACCACGGGAGATCAATCAACAACTGCTGCAACAACCACCCAAGCGGTAGAGGAAAATCCTTTTGCAGAGCATTTAACAATTACATGGCTTATGAGTTTGAATGCTGATTATGTAGAAGGAACCGGGATGGATGAGGAAATGTTGGAAGAGAGATACAACATTGATTTACAACCTTGGGCAATCAGCAACTATGATCCGGAAGGATTATCCATGATGTTAGCAGCAGGCGACATGCCTGATTTTAGCAAATTGGACCATGCTCCATGGGATGCCATCGGATTGTATGAACAAGGAATGACTCGTTTAATCAATAAAGAAATGTACAAGAAATACTTCCCGTACTATTATGAATTGATGTTACAAAACGAACCTTCTTCACTGTTCCATAACAATGTAAAAAATGAAGACGGATCATTGTCCGACAACTTCTATGGTATTTCCATGGTTGTAGACAACAAATGGTACTACAATGTTCCTTTGGCCAGATTGGACTGGTTGGAGAACATTGGATATGAAATTGATGAAAGTTTGTTGACTCCCATCAAATTAAGCGACGAAAAACTGGGTAAATACAGTGATCAAGTCTTTATCACCAACCAAATCTTTCCCCATGAAGATTTTAATGAAATTTTAAGAGCCTTTACAGAAGACGACCCGGACGGAAACGGTGAAGACGACACATACGGTGGTGTCATATTCAACCATAACTTCCGCTCTGCTTGGGCTGACCTGTGGTGGGGACAATTCGGCGTGAACAGTTCTGATGGTAATTTCCTGTATGAAGATTCAGTGACTGGAGACATCGTTCCTTATTACGCATTTACCGGTTACAGGGATTATATGGAATGGGCAGTTAGTATGCGTGACAAAGGATACATAAGAACATTGCCGGAAGGTTATGAAAGCTTAGCTCCGCAAGGATCCTGGTATGACAACCTGTTGGCAAACTGGATGACAGGAAAGATTGGATATTTCTTTGCTGACAGACAATACATCTGCAGACCGGATGCCCCTGCATATTCCGACAGACAACCTCCTCAGAGCATTTGGCTCAATGCGGGAGATGAAGATGCAACATTTATTACATGGCCGGCATTGGCAGGACCTCAAGGTATCGAACCTAACAGCAAATGGGGACAAAGAAGATACAGTCTTGATGCGTTTGGATCCGGTAAAAACAGAACATATTTGGTAGGAGCTGAAGTTTCCGATGAAAAACTTGCAAGGGTATTGACCATGTGGAACGATTCTAACACTGCAGCTATTGATGATCCGTACTGGTCAGTAGCAAAATCCGGTATTGAAGGCGTCCATTACACATGGACCGGAGAGCCTTGGAATTCTGCTAGAATCACAACTGATGCTACCAAGATTCCTCCCCATTACAAACGTTACGGCGGATTCTTAGCTGTATTCAGCACAGGAGGACCTGCTGTGGGAGCTAACGAAGCCATGACTCTGTATACAAAGATTTTTTACGGTGAAGAATGGTATAAGGATTATTGCATCGAACCTATCAAGTACTGGAGTGCTACATATGTACCTGCTGAAATGATGCAAGCTTTCAAAGCTGATTGGGACGCTTTTGGTGCAGACATCAATAAAATCCATGCCGAATTCCGTGATCGTCACTGGAATGGCCAAATTGCCAATATCAACACCGAGTGGGAACAATACATCAATCAACTCTATGATGCAGGCTTAGAAAAGATAGTAAATGATTACTATAACAATGATGACTTTATAGCTTACAAGACACCGGACTTGACTGTGGTTAAATAAACTTCGGATAAAATTTTAAGAAGTGTAGAAAGTTTATAAGAAAAAGTAAAAAAGCCGTACCGACTTATGCCGGTACGGCCTTTTTTTGTAGTGCGTCACGCATGGTGCGTAACCGCCATTTTTACCCAAATCATATTGTTAACTGAAGAAAGCTTTTTTGACCTCGTAGTTTTCCCTGATGTAAATGCACACCGTAGAGTAACTGATGTCATAGCCCATATCAACGAGTTTTTCGTGTATGTCAATTTTCTTCATCAACTGCTTCGATCTGCCTAGAAATTTGTTTTCTTCATTTTGCATTAGAAGATCCTCTATTTTTCCAGTGATCTCGGTTGTTAACTTTGTTTTCTTTCTGTTGCCGGTATCATATGTGGGCGAAGATGACAATTCATCTACCAGTGCCAACATGTCACTTTTATCGCCATCCACATTCTTTTGCAGCTCAAAAATTTTTTCGCACTTAGATTTATATTTCTTGATATACTTTCTTACTGTGGTTCTGAAAATTTTCATTTCGCGGCTTATTGCTCTCTGTGATTTATTTTCCCTATAATATTTTATTAAGATTTCTGCTTTCTGATCCAAGTTTATCACTCCTTGTACCCCCCTCTTTAAAAAGTAACCCTAAAGAGTAATTATATTTCAAACCGGAACAATTTTCAATTAATGTAGTGGTATACCAGTTGTGAAGAATCAAATTAAATAAAATCGACACTATTTCCGTTAATATGTA
>CALCRE010000203.1 GCA_937894465.1 uncultured Clostridia bacterium | reverse complement strand
TAACTATCGTAAAAACCACCGACTATAAGAAGGAGGATGGCACTTCCTCCCACCGACAAAAGGTGATGGGTTTCCGTGCCTAGGATTATATGAAAAATGAATTTGCAATGAAAATAAAATCTGACTTTAAAAAGCCCCTCGATTTTTGGCTTTTGTTTGTCGTGATCGTTTTATTGGCAACCGGATTGATTACGATGTTTAGTGCCAGCATGCCATATGCCAACCGACAGTATGGCGATTTGACCTATGTTTTGAAAAGCCAGCTTAAATTTGCTTTTATCGGTCTTATTGCAATGTTTATCACTGCCAATGTTGATTACCGTTTTTATAGGAAAATGTCTATACCTCTTTTTATATTTGCTCTTGGTTTATTGCTTTTAGTGCTTGTACCCGGATTTCACGGGAGCGACCCTGAAATCAAACGCTGGTTGTACATAGGTTCTTTCAGCTTTCAGCCGTCGGAAATCATGAAGATTGCCCTCATTATGTTTTTTGCTCATTTAATGGCTAAATATGATTATAACGTACCTAAGTTTTTTAAAGGATATATGGTGTATTTCGGTTTATTCGGAGTTGTGGCATTGCTGTTGATCAAAGAACCGCATCTTAGCTGCACCATCATTGTTTTTGCTATTACTGTCATCATGTTGTTTTGTGCAGGTGCAAAGATTTTTCATTTTTTGGTGACAGGATTGCCGGCATTGGCAGGATTTGCTTATATAGCAATTTTTACTGACTATATGAAGGATCGGTTGTTATCGTTTAAGGATCCTTTTATGTATAAAAGCGGAATCGGATGGCAAGTGGTACAATCCCTGTATGCCATTGGAACCGGAGGATTATTCGGTAAGGGATTAGGAAAGAGTATGCAAAAGTTTTTGTATTTACCGGAACCTCATAACGATTTTATATTCGCAATTGTAGCCGAAGAACTGGGTTTTGTAGGTAGCGTAGTGATTTTATTATTGTTTCTCATGCTGATTTGGAGAGGCATAAGAATTGCGCTATATGCACCAGATCGGTACGGCGGTTTGATCGCTGTGGGCATCACTTCTCTCATCGGTGTTCAATGTATCTTGAATATCGCCGTGGTGACGGCAAGTGTACCGGCAACAGGTGTGGCATTACCTTTGTTTAGTTATGGTGGAACTGCATTGGTTCTGTTTTTAGCGGAGATCGGAATTTTATTGAATATATCGAAGTATTCGAAGGAATAAAAATTGATGGAATTTTCTATGAATGGGGAGTAAAGAAAATGCGAATCTTAATCACTGGTGGGGGGACTGCCGGACATATTAATCCGGCCATTGCAATTGCAAATTTATTCAAATTGAAAGACAACCGACACGAAATCCTTTTTGTAGGAACGCAAAAGGGTTTGGAAAAGGATTTGGTTCCCCGTGCCGGATATGATATAAAATTTATACATGCCAAAGGCTTTATGAGAAAGTTATCATTAAAAAATCTGTCAGCCGTTACACAGTTCTTCAAAGGGTATAGGGAAGCATCAAAGATTATTAAGGAGTTTAAACCGGATATCGCTATAGGCACCGGTGGATATGTGGCGGGAGCGGTACTCTACAGTGCACATCGACACCGTGTTCCGGTGGTGATTCATGAGTCGAATGCATTTGCAGGAGTGACTAATCGCTTTATTTCAAGGTTTGCAAAATTGGCTTATGTCAACTTTGAAAATACCATCAATACATTCGATAAAGCCGGTAAAGTGATTGTATCGGGAAACCCCTTAAAAGAAGGATTGCTTAACGCAAACCGTGATGAAGCAAGAAAAGAACTTAACTTGAAGCCCCAAGAAATTTATATTGTGGCTATGGGAGGAAGTCGTGGTAGTGAAACGATGAATCAATGCATTGTAGATATGCTGAATTCTAATCCTGTCAAGGGTAAGTTCAAGATGATTTTCGCCACCGGGGAAGCAGATTACCCGAAAAGGTCTTCTTTGGTGAATAGTAATCCCGATTTGTCCGGTGTTGTTTCTACGGTACCTTATATATATAATGTAGAAACTCATTATGCAGCGGCGGATCTTGTCATCTGCAGAGCCGGTGCAATGACATGTAGCGAGATGTGTGCAATGGGGAAAGCCTCCATTATGATTCCATCACCTTATGTAACCGAGAACCATCAGGAGCATAATGCAAGAGCCATTGAAGAGCACGAAGCATGCTTTGTTATTACCGAAAAGCAATTGACACCACAGTCCTTATATGAGAAAGTATCATATCTCATCGAGAATCCGGACAGAATCAAGAAAATGTCCATGAATGCTAAAAAACTGGGTAAACCGGATGCAGGTGAAATCATATACCAATCCATTTATAAATATATATTTAATAAGAAGGTTCTATAAGAATTGTAAAGGAACGATTTACCGAGAAAACCTTAAAAAAATCATGCTAATCTGTTTCAACGTTAAATCCATGCTAAATTATTGTTTGCACTACACAAATTATATGCTATAATTTATGCAAGATGTACAAGTTCCCTTAAATCTTTTGGAGGTTGACTCAGATAATGACCGCGTGGATGGTTATACAGGCATTTTTTATTATATTGATACCCCTAGGTATTATATTTTTGTGTAAGAAAATAAAATTGCTTAAATTTATCGGTACGGTATTACTTTGCTACATACTTAGGTTAATCCTAGGGAATTTATCTATTTCAGTTGAGAAAAATATTGCGGGATCTATTTCGAAAATTGCGATTGTTCTTACAATCCCGTTCATTTTATTTAATTGTGACATCCTCCGTTGGTTTTCAACATCGAATAAAACTGTCTTATCATTTTCTGGAATGTTGAAAAACCGTTTTGTCAGGTCTAGCATTTCGCAATCCACCGTTACTGCAACACTAGCTTCTTCATTTACTGAACCAACAGTTCAGCTTTTAAAAAATCAATCTTCTTCTATAATATTAATGAATAATTCGAAAACCGACATCGTAAACTTAATAAGGGTGTGTTTGTTGGCGATATTTTTTGCATTGGCATCTATTGGGCTTGCGGTTCTTTTAACAGGCGAAATGTCCGTTGCGTTTATTATGTTGGGAGTAACAACATTTGGAATCATATTTTCATTATTTAAAAAGGTAAATTCAACAAGACAATCATATATGATCGGGCGGTACCTTATTTACGTTTTCAGCTTTTCCTTGGCCTTGACCATCGACATCAAAAGTTTGTTGAGTATGCCGGCCGTCATGTTTGGTGCCGTTTTAATTCATTTTGCTTTTGCAAGAGTATTTAAAATTGACAGGGATACGGCTATTGTGACATTTACTGCGGGAATTTACGGTCCTGCGTTTATACCACCTGTAGTATCCGCTATAAAAAACGGTTGCCATCGCGAATTGTCGGTGCGGCAAAGATATTGGTCAGTTAAGGAAATGGTTTCATAGATGATTGTAAAAGAGGTACAAGGTAGAAAAGGCATCTCGGAATTTGTAAAAGTTCCTTATAATATATATCAATCTGACGATAAGAAGGTGTTTTCCATTGAGCTGATTTTAGAAAAGATCACTGTCAGGTAAGAACAATCCGTTGCTAAGCGATAATCTCCATAAATTTTTTATCGCTTACGATGCAATCGGAAGAGTACCGGCAGAAATCAATGGGAGATAAAACCGTGAAAAAAATTAAAATGATGGTTTCATCAGCTTATTTGAAAGCATTAATAGCAAAGATGTTGCATTTACACTCTTTGATGAAGCCGTAAAATTTTTGAAAGAGGAAGGAGTTGATAGGGTAAAGGGTCCTTCATCATCTACGGAGGGTGATGAAGACAGAGGGTTCTTAATTCAAGGTTTGGTTTATGCATCGGCAATTATGAATGTCTATAACCCGGCACAGGAAATGAATGTCGAAAGGTTCCAGCGGGTTGTGCCTTATTCAATGGATCAATTTGACAAGGGAAAACTAAAAGAGAAATAAATGACATTCATGAAATACTGGTAAAGTCAATGCCGGAAACCTAGACACATTTGCCTGCACCGGATGAAAGGTTTATCAGATTACTGATGCCTTTCCGGGTTATAACCAAGAAACAGCGCAATATTTTACCAACTGATGCAAGAGGCTGACGAGAAAAGATACAAATGGGGAGAAGGATCTACGGTAGCCGAGTTCAACAAGGGGTTATCCGGAGCATCCAAGGGACAGGCGGAAAACTGTATAAGACATATCGGGTGTATAAAAAGGCTTTATAAAGGTCTATTGGATTGCTACTTATTTCCCGAATGTATTTTATTCAGGATTAAAAGTTTCGCTTGATAAGATAATAAAAATACTGTATTATATAACAGTGGTGTGCGTATCTTTATATTTAAACCTTTTATGAAAACAAAAAAGGTCATGTATTACAACTTAATCACGAATGTAACGTTTCAGGTCGGTTAGGAAATGTTACGAGGAATTATTTATTTTTTATTTTAGGCCAAGGCGGCCTATTGCAAAATTACTACTAAATTGAACGAGGGGGAGAGTGTGAATTGATGAATTTCAGGCGTTTCAAAAAAATGTTAGCTTTGATGCTTGTAATGTCCATTCTATTGTCCATGGTGTTTGCTTCGACCGTTCAAGCAGAAGCGGGTCAAAAATTAAAAGATAAATTCGGTGACAGAGCGAATACCGGATTTAAAATTGATTTTTACGAAGACAATATCATTTACTACTTGAATGTTCTCAACGAGTATTCTGAAAAGGGTTATGAGCCTACAGAAGGTATAGCGATTGAGATTCCGGCAAACGAAAACTTCAAAGCAAGCATACCGAACAACGAAGTACCC
>CALCRE010000202.1 GCA_937894465.1 uncultured Clostridia bacterium | reverse complement strand
TTAACTCGGAATTTTGTATTCAAGGACCCTCTAGTGTCAAAATGATCAAAAGCTTTTTAAAACCGGAACATCATTGGCCGCCGGATGACGCATGGGTTTACCATATCCAAAAAGGTCACAAGAAGCTACCTCATCATGAACAAACCTTGATGATTGCAGGAGATACATTTGGTGAAATTGACAGTTTGCAAAAATATGTGAAATATGGACAGGCAACTCATGTGGAAATGATGAGGGCGGAATTCGAAAGTGCCCGGAGAGACTTTCCCAACAACGGAGGAACCATGATGTGGATGTTCAATGACTGTTGGCCCACATCCAATTGGTCCATCATTGATTATTCAAAGAACCCCAAACCTTCCTATTATGCGGCTAAGCGTGCCTGTGCACCTTTGCTGCCGATTATATTCCAACGAAACGAAAATATTGAGTTTCTACTCAGTAACCAAAGCATGGAAGACGTTGAGTTATCCCTTGAATACGGACAATCTGATCTATTAGGAAACGAAACTTGGGTGAAAAGGGAAACCATTACGGTGAAGAGAAATACAACAAAATTTTTTGATAGAGTACCTCTAAAAGATTTGAACATGAAAAATGACGAGTACTTGTTTATCAAATCGAATATTGGTGATGAAAACCGACAGATCACCTACTTTCCAAACGGATGGAGAGATATTCACTGGCCTAACCCAAAGGTAGAGATTCGGTTGATTGACCAAAAACAAATAGGAAACAGATGGGAGACCCTTGTGAAAATTCATACAACCGGTTATGCCAGATTACTTCATCTGTTACCTTCTTCTGATGATTCGAACCCGGCATTTGAGGACAACTACTTTGACTTACCTGCTGGTTCTACAAAAGAAATTATGATAAAATCTTTAAGTCCAATTGTTTTAGAGGATTTGAAAATAGGGCACTGGTTAACCGAATGGGAATAAAAATAAAGGAGATATCTAAAATGGATTATAGAAAAGAATCATTAAAGTTACATGGTATGTGGAAGGGAAAAATCCAGGTTGCAAACACCGTTCCTGTCAATAACAAGGAAGATCTTTCCTTGGCATACACACCGGGTGTCGCTGAGCCTTGCTTGGCAATAAGAGATGATGTTAATCGTTCTTATGAGCTTACAAGAAGATGGAATTTAGTAGCAGTTGTCACCGACGGAACAGCGGTTTTAGGTCTTGGAGACATTGGACCGGAAGCCGGTATGCCGGTGATGGAAGGTAAATGCGTCTTGTTTAAAAGATTTGGAGATGTGGATGCATTTCCATTGTGTATTCGTTCAAAGGATGTGGATGAAATTGTTCAAACCATTCGTTTGATTTCCGGAAGCTTTGGGGGCATTAATTTAGAAGACATTTCTGCACCACGTTGCTTTGAAATTGAAAGACGTTTAAAAAAAGAATGTGATATCCCCATATTCCACGATGATCAACATGGTACCGCTATTGTTACATTAGCTGCTATGATCAATGCCTTAAAATTAACCGGTAAGAACATGAAAGATATAGAAGTGGTGGTCAACGGATCCGGAGCAGCCGGAATTGCCATTACAAAGCTGTTGATGGCAATGGGCTTGGAAAAAGTCATTCTTTGTGATACCAAAGGCGCCATCTATGAAGGAAGGGATCATTTAAATTCGGAAAAAGAAAAAATGGCCAAGATATCCAACTTGCATCGTAAAAAAGGCTCTTTGAAAGATGTCTTAGTAGGTGCTGATGTCTTTATCGGTGTTTCGGCGGCTAAAACTTTAACCCAAGAAATGGTCAAATCCATGGCCAAAGATCCCATTATATTCGCCATGGCCAATCCGGAACCGGAAATTATGCCGGATCTTGCACTAGAAGCAGGAGCAAAAGTTGTAGGCACAGGTCGATCGGATTTTGCCAATCAAATCAATAATGTTTTGGCTTTCCCCGGAGTTTTCAGAGGTGCATTGGATGTTAGGGCAAGTGATATCAATGATGAAATGAAAATTGCAGCGGCATACGCCATCGCATCCATCATATCCGATGAAGAATTAAGCTCGGACTATGTCATTCCTGCACCTTTTGATGAAAGAGTAGCAGGAGAAGTCGCAAAAGCTGTAGCAGAAGCCGCTAAGAAAACCGGAGTTAACAGGATATAGGGGGAAGATTCGAAAGTGAATATAGAATCATTACTGGAAAACAATAAAGTTTGTAGTTGTGGTAAACAACATATGGTTGATATTAAATACGTAGTCATTGAAAAGGGTGCTATCAAAAAGCTGAACTCTTTGACAAATGAATATAAGCATATTCTTTTGGTTTCGGATGTCAACACTTATAAAGCATGTGGGAAAGATGCCGAATCCGTCATTATGGATAAAATAGAAACAAGTAAAGTATTTGAATGTGAAGGTTATTTGGTTCCGGATGAACAAAGGGTTGAAGAGTTAAAAGCATGTATCACATCAAAAACCGATTTAATCATCGGTGTGGGATCCGGAGTCATCAACGACTTGTGCAAATACGTCAGTTTCAACACCGGTCTGCCTTATTATATCATTGCCACCGCTCCTTCTATGGACGGATATGCATCAAATGGTGCAGCCATGATCTTTCAAAATATGAAGGTGTCATTCAATACACGTGTTCCTAAAGCCATCATTGCCGATACCGATGTTATAAAAAATGCACCGAGCGAAATGATCAAGGCGGGATACGGTGATATCATCGGTAAGTATTCGGCATTGAATGATTGGAAGCTAGGCCATGTGGTGATGGATGAATATTTCTGTGACGAAGTCTATAACCTCACTTATGAAACAGTGAAGAATACTGTGAGCCTTGCTGCCGGGTTGTTGGAGAGGAATGAACAAAGCATACAAGCTTTGATGGAAGCTTTGGTGATTGTAGGCATAGCCATGAGCTATGTAGGAAATTCAAGACCTGCATCCGGAAGTGAGCATCATTTGTCCCACTACTTTGAAGTGGTAGGCTTATTGAACAACGAACCGTATTTTCTACATGGTATAGATGTTGCTTATTCCACTGTTGTAACACAACAACTGCGGGAAAAACTGTTGGAGATACAAAAACCTACGAAATTCCATGAATTTGATCATAGTATTTGGGAAGAAAACATTAGAAAAGTATATGGTAAAGCAGCTGATGGAATCATTGCACTACAAGATAAAATAGGATGGTACACCAAAGACTTTCAAGATGTATACACCCGCAAGTGGGAAGACATAAAGGACGTGTTACGTGAAGTGCCCAGCAGTGGGAAGATTAAAAAACTTTTAGAGGATGTAGAACTTCCTTATGAAGACTTTTTAAAAGAGTACCATGAAGAAAAAATACAAAACGCACTTCTTTATGCAAAGGATTTAAAGGATC
Source organism: uncultured Clostridia bacterium (assembly GCA_937894465.1). Lineage (GTDB taxonomy): Bacteria > Bacillota > Clostridia > JAAYHZ01 > JAAYHZ01 > JAAYHZ01. The sequence goes on along the minus strand of CALCRE010000202.1, from coordinate 5,527 downwards.
GATACACCGTATTGTGGCCGTATTACACCATATTAGGATAAAATAAAAAATTAATACCGAACCTTTCTCGTTTATATGTTACTTAGTAAGTACAATCGGTTGTGAAACAAAAAGACGGGAAGTATTTTATGAATGAATTTTTTACAGAAGAATTGATCGAGACAACCTACCTGTATTGCTATAAAAGGCTGAATAACTCTGAAGAAGCAAGGGATTTAGCCCAAGACATACTGGTGGAGGCGTTAAGTGCCGCAAAATCAGGGAAGGAGATTAAAAGCTTCTTTCCTTGGTACTGGCAATTGGCTCATAACAGGTATTGCTTGTTTTTAAGAATGCAAGCAAAAGGGGTGGTTTCATTGGATGCAACCGGAGGAAGCATCGCAACTGATGAAGATATCACCGAACAACTTGTCAATGACCAAGAAATTTCAGACCTTAATTACGCCGTATCCCGATTATCTAAAATTCATCGTGAAACCATCATATTGTACTATCTACAGCAAATGCAAATCAAGGACATTGCAAACCGATTGGATTTGCCGGAAGGAACTGTTAAACGCAGATTGTTTGATGCTAAGTCAGACATAAAGAAAGGTGTTGAAAAAATGAATCATGTAGGTAAATCATCCTATGCTCCTGCAGAATTAAAGTTATGGGGAGGCTACGGTGTTCCGAACTATTGGAAAGAAATTGACGACTTAATGACAAAACAGATCTTCGCGACCTGTAGCAAGAATCCGGTTACCATCAAAGAGATCGCCGATGAGATCGGGGTGGCACCGGTGTACTTTGAAGAAAAACTAAAGTATCTTTTGAACAATAAATTTATTAAGGAAACCTCTAGGGGAAAGTATCTAACCGATTTTGTGATTTTCTCTGAACAGGTTTGGGCCGACTTTCGTTTTGAATTGTCACGCATTTATGAAACCGTCGGTGAGGAAATCACCCAAAGAATCTGCTCTGTAGAAAAACCCATCAGAGCGTTACCATTTTACGGGAATGATATGGAATTCTCCTATTTACTTTGGATTCTGTATGTGTATGCTTGCACTGCTGTCAGTAATGGCATGCTTAAGATCTATCAAGGCAAATGGACCGGAAAAATCCCTGAGGGAAACGGAAAGGATTATAGAGTCGCAGGTACTGTTATCTATCCAAGTGAGAAAATAGAGTATAAGGACACGAAACAAGTAAGTTGGAGTAATATTCATTACCATTTTCAAACAAGCCGTTATCACAAAATTACATATGCTAACTTGTTTCAAGCACCGCCTTTTTCAGATCGTGATCAACATATATCCGATTTGAATATCAATACGGTTATGAAGATCTTTGATGACCCGATAGCTGAATTGACCGATGTAGAGCAAGAAAAAGCAGCACATCTGATACAAAGAGGTTTTGCCAGAAGAAAGGATGACAGTATCTTTTTAACCATGCCGGTTATGGACTATGGAATACAAAAGGCTATAGAAGATATTTTGGCAAAAGCAACAGCCGATCTGTGCCTTAAGTATGTACAATCGGTTAGTGATTTAGGCGATCAACTCTTACTGCCACATATTAGGGAAGACCTCATGGAAGAGTATGTAAATTGGATCATGCGAAATTCCTTCTGGCCCTTAAACAAAGTGATGTATTATGGCATCCATGAAGGCAAAACCCTTGCCATCCCGGAGGATTATGCAAAATCAGCAGCAGGAGTATGCTTGTATTACTTAAAGTGAACAAAGGAAAGCAAGGGAAAGAAAAAACAAGTTAAATAGATATAATCATTTACCGGAGCACAATGAGAACCATTGTGCTTCTTCCATATGTTTTAAAGATTTTCTTGTTGTATGATGGGAGCGTTTCCTTTTGATATGATATAATTCATAGTGAATCAACGAAAGGAAATCCGCAAAACTTTTTGCGGTAAAATAAATGTCAGATATTCAGCAGACAATGAAATCGTATTTCCAACAAATAAAGTCACAATGGCTACGTACTGAAGATCATTTTCCGAGTTTACCTGTGATATCCCAAGAAAAGAAAGTAAAAAATCAACGGGATATTGAGGATATGACCGGTTTTTTTCAAAAACAAATCAAACACATGCCTCGTCTTTCTTTTCAGAAGAAAAGATGGGCAAACAACATTTCCAATCAAATCAATGATATGTTACACCAAGAAGAACTTATCGGTATACACAATGTTTTAACACAAGATGCTGTGGATACTTGGCAGGAGGAGCTAAAGGAGTTCTTACGATTAACACGAAAGGTTTTCCCACGGTTTACATTTGAAGAAACCGGGCAAGGAATTCGTAATTACATTGTTTACAAAATGATTTCGGAGCTTTGCGGAGTGTCAAGGGACTTTTGCAAGGCTGCATATGGGTACAGCATGCTCTATCCGGTGACGGATAACTATATCGACAGTAACCGATCCTTTGATGAAAAGTCTGAATATAATCAATATATTAAAGAGCATATTGAAGGCAAAGATCCTGACCCTAAAGATGAACATCAATTAGAAACCGGAATGTTGTTGGATGCCATACAATCGGAATTTCCAAGAAAAGAAAACAAGGAGCTTTATGCTCTGTTGCTATTAATGTTGGATGCACAAGCCACAAGTTTAAAACAACAAAATGTACATGAGAAATTATCTATTGATGATCGACTGAACATCTCCATTTACAAAGGTGGGACATCCGTACTTTTCGACCGCTTCCTGGTGCGAAAACAAGTAACAGAAAGTGACTTTTTATCCTATATCGGTCTTGGATTCTTTCTCCAACTGGCAGATGATTTACAGGATATTAAAGAGGACGGGGAGAGGGGACACCATACTATTTTTACATATCGGAAGGATAGCGATTACTTAGAAAAAACAGTCAATAAACTGCTGCAATACATTCGCCATGTCCTGGAAAAATTACAAACCTCCAATCAGCCGTTTAAAGAATTCCTCTTGTTTAACTGCTACCATCTGGTTTATTTGTCTGTCATCATGAGCAAAGAATTCTTTACACAAGAATATCTAGACTGTATGGAGAATTATTTGTTAATCTCATTGTCATCCTTTGATACTCTTTTAAATCAGCGACCTGAGAATATGGAAGAAGCGGATCAGGAGAAGTATATGGAAATGTTAGATGCAATTTTGTTTTTAGTTTGAGTGAAACTATGATATACTTTTTAACAAATCTTTTTTTATAGGAGTAACATTGTGATTGTATATCAAAACAATTTATGTGAAATATCTCCCTGTCAGCTATCTGGTTTTTGTGTGGGTTGGAAAAGCCCTTTAGACGGTGAAACCCTGCACAAGATTTTAAAGAATAGTTACCGAATTGTGGTTGCATTGGACGATCAAACAACACAGGTCGTAGGATTTGTAAATTCACTATCTGATGATGTTTATTTCGCTTTTATTCCTATGTTGGAAGTCTTGCCGGCTTATCAGAATAAGGGGATCGGGAAGGAGCTTTTGAAACGTTTGTTTGTAGAGCTTTCTTCTATAGCCAATATTGATGTATTGTGTGATAAAGAGTTGCAATCCTATTACGAAAAATTCGGTATGATGAAATCCTATGGAATGGTGTTTCGAAAATGAATGAATATATGAAAGCAATTAGGCAAAAAGTAGGTCATGACCTTGTGATCCAGTGCGGTGCCAGTGTTATTGTGTTAAATTCCAATAATGAAATGCTTCTGCAACTTCGTAAGGATAATCATTGCTGGAGTTATGCCGGTGGTGCTATAGAGCCCAATGAGGTTGTTGAGGAAGCTGCAAAAAGAGAGCTTTTTGAAGAAACAGGTCTTGTTGCCGATAAATTAGAATTATACGGTGTGTTTTCCGGGCCGGATTGTCACTACATTTATCCGAATGGAGATGAAGTGTCTAATATCGATATTGTTTATGTATGTAAAGATTATTCCGGTCATTTAAAATGTCAGGTGTCGGAAGTTTTGGAATTGCATTTTTTCCCTTTGGATCAATTACCTGAAAACTTATCTCCACCTGTGGCAAAGGTGATACACCGTTTCGTAAATAAATATATGAATGGAGAGATTAAATGATGCAAAGTATATCATGTACCCCTATTCAAGCACGTCGCTTTTTGCTGTACAAGCAAGGATTGCTGGGTGAACACCGTTTTGAGGGTAAAAAAGGTGTTATAGATTATGTTCGACAAGCCGGATGTATTCAATTTGATCCTATTGATGTATGCGGAAAAAATGCCGAACTGGTTTTACAATCCCGCGTCAAAGGGTTTCAAAAGCAAACGCTATATAACCTTTTGTATGAAGATCGAAAATTGTTAGATTATTTTGATAAAAACCTTTCTATTATGCTCACCGAGGATTGGCCATATTTTTCTCGTATTCGAAAAGAAAACACGGATAGTGGAAGAAGTTATAATGAAGTAAATCAAGTTGCAGAAGAGATCAAATACTTGATCAAAGAATCGGGTCCTGTAAGCTCAAAAGATATAGATTATAACGAGACAGTAAAATGGTATTGGAGCGATACGCGTCTTTCCCGTGCTGCACTGGAAACATTGTATTTTAGAGGCGATTTAATCATTCATCATAAAAATGGTAGCATGAAATATTATGATCTTGCTGAAAATTGTATTCCTTCTGAACTTTTAAATACTCCGGATCCTTATCAGGATGATTTTGACCATATGAAATGGCGTGTTCTAAGAAGAATCGGTTCTGTAGGCCTTCTATGGAACAAATCATCCGATGCTTGGTTGGGATTAAATTTGAAAGCACCGGAGAGAGAAAAGATATTCGAGGCACTGTTGAATGAAGGGAAGATTGCGGAAGTTTCGGTAGAAGGTCTAAAGGACAAGCTTTATTGCCTAACAGAAGACATAAAGAGCTTTGAACATGTCATGCAAGAAGAATCAATAAAGCGATGCGAATTCATTGCTCCTTTAGATAACATGATGTGGGATCGAAAACTCATCAAAGCCTTATTTGATTTTAATTACAAGTGGGAAATCTACACACCGGAACCCAATCGGGAATATGGTTACTATGTATTGCCAATCCTCTATGGAGATACATTCATTGGAAGAATCGAGATGGTAAACGATCAGAAGAATTCAATTCTCCAAGTAAAGAATATGTGGTTTGAACCGAATGCAGGGCACGCCAAAGGGCTTTGGGATGAATACAGAAATACCATAGAACGGTTTGCAGAGTTTCATGATTGCAAAAAGATCCAGTATGATGAGTAAAAAAAGCATATGGTACAAAAATCACCTCATGGTTAATCAACAGCCATGAGGTTATTTCTATAACGTTTTTTAGGAGTGCAGGAATGAATGGATCAAGAAAACATGCTAAGGAAATTATTGACCATCATATAAAAAGTTTAAAGGCTTTTAATACTTTGATAAAATCTGTAGTGCTAGTCGGAAGGTCTTTCTGATCAAAGCTATACTGGAAACGCCGGGAGTGATATTGACCTGAACCATATACTGTATGATGATGCCCCACAAAATGCAAGAAAAACGATCCGCCAA
>CALCRE010000201.1 GCA_937894465.1 uncultured Clostridia bacterium | reverse complement strand
AGAGGGTACCTTTGTTTTCAAAGTTCATATAACTTGATTACAGGAATGCTCGTATAACTGAAATTCTAATTCCATGAAAGCGACCATATCATCCGGTTGTCTATGTTGCATAGCCGCCTCAAATCTTTCTTTAGGTAACATAACTTTCCCCCTCACATTCTTCGAATGTCAGTTTCCTATTTTTTTGACTTCTCGAGTCTATCTATTTCTTCTTGTATCCTGTCCAAATTAAGAGGATATTGTCCAAATTCCTTGACTGCTTCCACCATGGCGAAGATATTTTCATCAGGAGTGTCCCTTCCACACTGATCTCCGGATGATAAAACGAAACCTCCGCCTATTCCGGCATCCCTTATAGCTTTGAGGCTTTCACGCCTTACATCATTGGCATTACCAAAAAGCATGGTTTCAGAAGTGTGTAGATTTCCCATCAGCGCAACTCTCTTGCCAAAGCTCTGCTTGATTTCCGCAAGATCACAGTCACCCATTGGAGAAATTTCAAGAGGATTTACGTAATCGAGGTCTGTTTCAGTTGTACACATTTCAATCAAATAATGTTCTTTTCCGCAAGAATGCACCCCTGATATCACGCCTGCCTCTTTGCACATCTTTGTGATCTTTTTTATGGCGGGAAGCGAATACTCCCGCCAAATATCGGGAGATTGAAGAGTGATGGAACCGCTGCCACCTGTAATTATCGAATCCGTTCCGGCATCTATAGCTATTTCCACCTGCTTCACAATCTGTCGTTCATGGATTTCACGGAGTTCTTCAAAAAGCTCAGGGTAGTCATAATAGGCGTAAGTCGCAGCCTCTAGACTTCCATGGAAGTGGTCTATATAATAATGAAGGCCGGGAGCACCGATTATGACGCTCATGATGCCCTTTTCTCCAAGTTCCTTCTTTTGTTGTTTGAACAAACTATCATCATATGTTATTTCGTCAGACCAGATATGTTTAAATTTTTTAAAGTCTTTCTCAAAATCTTTTATTATCTTTTCTATAGTCGTGGGAGAATCGGCTCTTAGGCTGTTCATTATTTGCGTCATATCACCGTCAGGTGTATGGTAAATATCCTTAACTACCCACATGTCTTGGGTTTTATTAATAATTTCTCTATCTACAGTCGTTTTAGTTTTAAATTGCAAATCCCCATAAACGAACCATCCATCTATTCCAAAGTAATCCACAGCATTGAGATAAGCTTTCCATAAGGGTGGATTGTTGTTAATATATACTTCCCAGAAAGACTTGCCTGTCAGTCTACAGGGTATCATATTTGAAATATCCGGGGATACGGGTATCCTATCCGGTTGTTTGTTCGCGAGTGCGGCAATCATTCTTTCCCTTGAACTCATATATACCATGTTTATCTACCTCTAGTATTATTTTTGTCTTGATTTATCTTTTATATCTATAAATTAGCGCTATAGAATTCCTTTTCCGATCTTACAACTATTATATTTGTTATATCAAAACATTCAATATAAAATATCGTCTAAATACCGGACTTCCTTGTTAAGATGTATAAAATTTCAGTATAAAGAACGATTGCCTGACTAGGATTATACTTAACCCTGAATGTTCAGATAGCACCAATTAAATTTTACAACGATAATGATTATATTATGTTTTTTACAAGTTAAGAGCTTTCTTCAAGAAGCAACTCACCGCTCCATTTACATCCACTTTCAAGCATTTGATACGGCTAAAAAATCTCGAAATTTACTTTTTGCCAATATTTCACCTTAATGATTTTAGATAGAAAATGACCTTAGTCATTAACAAGGAGGGAGGGAGCTTTTTTATCCGATAACTTCCTAGCCAAACGAATAGAAGGAGAGGATATTGTACAACAAATAAAATTTTTTGTGTCTATGCATAAGAATATATCTATTGGTTTATGGAAAACTATGATTGAGGTGATTTATATATGCGTAAAGATGATCAAAAGAAAATTAGTTCATCGAACAATAAACAAAACAAATTGAAAAATGCTGTAGATTCTCCAGGTGATCAGCAAAATCAGAACCATAATGTGAAAAAAGAAGCATTAGGCCCAAACACAAGGCGATAGGAGAATGATTATGAGTAATGAGAAGACGAAAAGTACCACAAACAAGAAAGAAGATGGGAAGTTCCCCTCTAAGCATATTAAGCATGATCCTAATGCTGAAAGTGCACGGGCTGTTTTCGGTTTAAAGCATCCAAATGCAGAAGACAAACAATGACATTGCGTCGACAAGTCGAAAATGGAGCAGCTTGTTCCGCGATCATACCAAGGAGATGGTGAAAAGCTATGAACGATGTTCGATCCTCATGTAAATGACAATGGTTTCCGAGCAAGTAGGCATCCCATATTTTGTCGAAGATGACAATACAACAATGGACACAACAATTTCAGTTTGCTTAACAAAATGGCATGATCTTCGCAGTCAGAAGATCATTTGATGAGAATGTAAAAATGATCTGGAAAATACGGGACAATTAAAAAATAGATCGTTCTAAATTTTTTTATCACCCAAGAGACATTTTTACCCAAAAAAGCTACAAAAAAATAAGAACCCTTCATGTTTTTCCAGAAGATGATTTAGTAAAACTAAGAACTCTAAAGGGAAAAATTGTCCCTTTAGAGTTAGCTAGCCGCCATTAATGTGTCATAAATCTATACTATTACATGAGATCTGTTACAAGATTTTTGAAGGTTTTGGGTATTCTTGCCCGAATGTATCCACAGTAACCTTTTTCATCACTTGCGGTTTAAGCGGTTTGTCCATATTGTCCCTTTTTGTGTTTACAATGTCATAAACCTGTTCCATACCTTCGATTACTTTGCCGAAAGCTGCATATTGTCCGTCTAAATGCGGTGCATTGGCTGTCATGATGAAAAACTGGGAACCTGCTGAATCCGGATGCTGTGCTCTAGCCATTGATAAAACACCGGTATCATGCTTCAAATTATTTTCAAAACGGTTGTATGCAAATTCGCCCTTGATGGAGTATCCGGGTCCTCCTGAACCGATGCCCCTAGGGCAACCGCCTTGAATCATAAAATTCGGGATCACCCTGTGAAAAATCAAATTGTCATAAAACTTGCTTTGAATTAATGATATAAAATTGTTTACGGTATTCGGTGCAATATCAGGGTATAATTCGGCCTTTATGACACCGTTGTTTTCCATTTCTATTGTTACGATTGGATTTTTGTTCATTCCGTTTTCCTTTCAATAGGTAAGTTTTATTGGAAGTATAACACAACAAACCGGAAAATATAAGTTATATTGATATGATTTACAAAGTTACAAAGTAGCATTGATGACAGACAAGCTCAACGTATCAAAATTGTCTTGATGATTTTGATAGTTGCCGTAAGAATAATATTTAGATTGTTACCACCTAATGTTCTAAGCCATACCCGGTGGATAAAAACCTTTGACTCACAGTAAACTATGTAAAGTCCAACGGCTTGCGGGTTATAAATGTAGCTGACTAATTTATTATACGAGCTTTCGCACGAGTTCAAGTGTTTTTGAAATCCACTCCAGCGCACCGTCCAAGCGATATTCCTTAAATTCGGCAGCTTTTAAGATATCTGTAATTTCATCTTTTGTTATATCAAGGTTGATAAGTCCGCTAAGGCTTCCGCGCTCCTTGGCAATCTCCTGAACATAATCATAATAGGTCCCGGAATAGCCAAAGGTAGTTGCGTAATTCACCGGATCGGCGACTGCTTGCGCCACCATTTCCTCGGTATCCTCATAGAACAAGCTGCGCCCGTTATCGTAAAGGGGATAAAAGGATTCGTTTTTGTCGCTAATTTTAATAGCGATATTGGATAAATGCCGGTCATCCTGCCGGGTGATAAAGTCTAATAAAATCATGCGAGCAATATCATCCTTGTACTCCGGACGAACAGAAACCAGATTCTGATACTCGTTGCTTGACCGTGCCCCCTCAAACAGTCGTCGAAAATGAACGAGATATTCATTTGAAAAATCATAAAGGAAAGCAGAAAACGCCGTATCAGTATCGGTGCGATAAGCAGGACAGCATGGTACATCCAGTTTTTGCGCTAACAGATAGACCGCCACTTCCGATTCCACATCGGTTGTTAGGGGGCTGATGCGCTGCTTGTAGATACCGTAATTACCCTCGTAAACACCGTAGCGTTTGATATTATAGCCTTCCGGCGTGTCAATGCTGTCGCCTTGTAGGTCGATTTTTTGATGAAATACCGAGTCGAAAACATCGGTTATTACCGTATCCAACCGCTCGCTTTCGCTGTGTGCAATCCATAGTAAATCTTTGGGATGGATGCCTCTGGTGATTTCGGAAATGTGCAAAACATCGTAGTGAGATAGTCCTAACCGGAACAGAATCTTTTCAATATCTCGTCGGTCACGGCTGACAATGCGCTCGGAAAAAAACTCGGCGAGCTGCTCCGACGTCCAGCTTTTTGCGCCGCATGTATAGAGTGACACAACATCGTTGTACTCAGGAACTGTAAAAGTAACGGCATTCCCGCTGTCAATCATGCCTATCACATCGTCGCTCCATTTTAACCATCTGACAGTAGATTCATCTGTCTTGCGCTCTCGTCCGTCGGCGGGCTTTACAGCATCTGACGGAATTTTGTATGCTTTTCCCTCTTTAAAAGCACCGGGAATTTTCCCTTCTTTGCATAGCACCCGAACACGTCGGTCGGATATATTCCATTTTTCCGCTGCTTGCTTTGCGGTTATATATTTATGATTCAATGTGGTCACATCCTTTCCATAATTAGTATAACCCATATACGGAACAATATCTACTCCTATTATTCCGATTATGTTTTTTTGTTTTTGTTTTGTAACCCAGTAATTAATCTTTTACCCTTGACATCGATATAACGCACCCTATGCCCGGTTCTCGGGAATTAATCAATGGGTCAGCACTTATAGATGATAGTATATATTTTATTGTCTGTCTTAAGGGGTTAAAACTCTCGCCTTCCTGGCGAAGCCTTTAGGTTAACCTCCTGGAATTAAAGAATCACTTCTTCAGAAGAA
>CALCRE010000200.1 GCA_937894465.1 uncultured Clostridia bacterium | reverse complement strand
ATTACATACTGACGGAAATAATGTCGATTTATTTAATTTGATTCTTCACAACTGCATCTTTGATTTATTTTGATTGGCTTTCTTTTCTTTGGCTTGATCTTCAAGGGTTTTTTCGATGTCTTTTATATTGTGCATCGTGATCTCTCCTTTTATGAAAACAAGTTGCTTGCTTTGCATTTCGGTTACCTTGATCAAATCCTTTATGGCATAATTAAGCTTTTCTACATCTTCTTTATTCTTTTTACCAACAACATTCATTGTAGACGACCAAACCGATTCCAACTTTTCAACATCCTCCGTTGCTTTTACCCAGTCCCCTATATTGGCATTATAGATGACGCTTCGTGCATAATACCGTGCTTTTTTGATTCCGGGATGCACCGGGGTATCGTATCGACCAAGCGCATTTGGGATAAATGAATACAACTCATTCAAGGACAAAAGCAATTGAGCGTTATTTTTTTCTATAGACAAACGCGTTAAATCATTTAAAGTATCTGAGAATTCATCGGTCAAGTCAGAGGGTACTCCATCTTTGACGGCTTTAGGGAGATAGCTGTTCCAAATAGAATGAATTTCCTTAATAGTTTTATCAATTTCCTTCCAGTTCTTCTTGATTTGCTTTTGTTCAGATTCCTTTGGGTTCTCCTGTTTACCACCTTCAGAACTCTCTTTGTCTGATTTTTTAGAATCTCCTTCCGAACTGTCAGATCCCTCGGACTGCTTGTCACTTTCCTTTTTTTGACCTTCATTCATGTTATCTTGCTCACCTTGTCCGCTTTTTTTGTCCTCACCACCGTTTTTTGAAGACTTCGATTTGTCTCCCTTTTCGCCTTTCTTATCCGATTGATCATTTTCGGATTTGGACTCTTGCTTGTTTTCCGACTTATTTTCTTCGCGGTCTTCTTCTGAAAGGCTCGGGTCGCTTAAAGACGCTAAAATGCTTTCTATATTGTCTTCAATGGATTGCAGTTCACGAGGAGCAGGATTTTCCTCTTGCTCCTCTTTATCCTTGGAGCCACCACAACCGGTCATTAAAAGAATAAAGATCATTGAAAATAGGAAAAATAACTCCGGTTAACATTACTTTTTCTTTAGTATTCGTTAATTATTCTATTTTCATACTTATTGAAATTGATTCATTCAATAGATCAAAACAAAAAATCCGGTATCATCATTAAAATCAAACCTAGTACAAAAACTCCGGATACAACCAAGTCAATTTTAGTCATCCTTAATTGTTTCATTCGAGTTCTGTTCTCTCCCCCTCTGTAACAACGAGATTCCATTGCAGTGGCCAAGTCATCGGCTCTTCTGAATGCACTGATAAAAAGCGGAACCAAAACAGGAATAAAGCTTTTTGCTTTTTGAAAAATATTACCCGTATCAAAATCTGCCCCTCTGGCTGTTTGCGCCTTAATGATTTTTTGTGTTTCTTCCATTAAAACCGGAATAAAACGCAATGCAATGCTCATCATCATGGCAATTTCATGGACCGGTACCTTAATTTTCTTTAAAGGATTCAGTAACTTCTCGATCCCGTCAGTTAGCAAAAGCGGGGTGGTGGTTAATGTCACCAAAGAAGAACCGGTAATCAAAACGGTGATCCGCAAAGCCGTTCGAATGGCACGCATGACGCCTTCATAGGTGACGGTCAGCTTCCATATGGTAAACCAAGGTGTGCCGTCACTGAAAAAGACATTCAACACCACAGTGAAAAGGATAATGATCATCACCGGTTTCAAGCCTTTAAATGCATAAGACAAAGGTACCTTAGATGCATATACTGCCAATATGGAAAATACCAAAGCCAAACTCAAGCTTAATAAATTATCGGTTAAAAATACAATAACCATCAGTAGAAGAGACATGATAATCTTCACTCTCGGATCCGCCTTATGAACTACAGAATTACCAGGATAATACTGTCCTAATGTGATATCACCAATCACGGATGTTTCACCACCTTCATCAGTTCTTTCACCATTGCCTCCACAGTGTGGATTCGAGTGGGAAAGTCTTTTATAACACCGGATATAGCTCTTGCCATATAAGTGACTTGAGGTGCCGACAATCCCATGCTCTCAAGTAAATCTACGTCCTCAAACGCCTTATCCGGAGTCGTGTCCATCGCAACAGTACCTTTATTCATCACAAGAATCCGGTTTGCGAATCCGGCTACTTCCTCCATACTGTGAGACACGATGATGATTGTTGTATTTTTAGTTCGATTAATCTCTTCCAGGGATTGAAATAACTCATCCCTTCCTCTAGGGTCTAATCCCGCAGTCGGTTCATCCAGTACCAGAATTCTCGGATCAGTAACCAGAACACCGGCAATTGCAACCCTTCTTTTTTGTCCTCCGGACAATTCAAAGGGGGATTTTTCCATCAATTCATCCGAAATGCTCATAGCCAAAGCAGCTGCTCTTATTCTAACATCCATTTCTTCTTGGGTGAACTCATATTGCTTTTTTAAACCGAATGCTATATCTTTATATACCGTTTCTTCAAAAAGCTGATGTTCAGGGTATTGAAACACCATACCCACGATTTTCCTCAGTTCCTTGATCTCTTTGGATTTCGTGTCTATTCCATTGACGGTCACACTGCCGGAATGAGGTTTCAACAATCCGTTCAAATGTTGCACGAGGGTTGATTTGCCCGAGCCGGTATGCCCGATGATTCCAACCTTTTCCCCGTCTTGAATGGTCAGTGTGATATCATGAACCGCAGTCTTTTCCATGACGGTTTCTTTATTATATATATGTGATAAATTATTTATTTCAATTGCCAATCCGCTTCACCGCCAACTGTTCCTTAATTACTTTTAAAGCATCTTCCACCGTTAAAATATCAGTAGGAAAACGGTAACCTTTTTGATTAAGCTTGTAAAACACTTCGGTTACCTGGGGCACATCCAAGCCCATTCCCTTGATTCCTTCCACATCTGAAAAGATCTCAGCCGGTGACCCTTCCTTTATAATTCTTCCGTCATCCACCACTGCCACACGATCAGCCAAACAAGCTTCCTCCATATGATGAGTGACATGGATCACTGTAATACCTTCTTTTTTATTCAATTCCAATAATACATCCAGGACTTCTTTACGCCCCCAAGGATCCAACATGGATGTCGCCTCGTCCAATATGATACATTCCGGCTCCATTGCCAAAATACCTGCTATGGCAACCTTCTGTTTTTGTCCACCTGATAAACGATGTGGAGCAAGTTCCGCATATTCGCTCATTCCCACAGTCTTTAAGGATTGATCCACTCGCTTTCGAATTTCAGCAGGGGGGACACCCAAATTCTCCGGTCCGAATGCGACATCTTCCTCCACCACATTACCAACAATCTGATTATCGGGGTTTTGGAAAACCATCCCCACATCCTTTCGAATCAACCAAGTATTGTCTTCATTCAAGGTATCAAATCCATTGACAACCACCGTGCCCATTTTAGGTTTTAATAACGCATTGAACAACCTGCACAAAGTGGATTTGCCGGATCCGTTTCTTCCTAACAAAACAAGAAACTCACCTTTTTTAACTTGCAAATTAACTCCATTAATAGCTTCAACATTTTCGGAGTCCTCTGTCAGTGCTTTATAGTAAAAATATACGTCTTTCGCTTGAATCATGGTTATATTGTTATTGTTCATGCCGCCTTTGTAGCTACCTTCTTTACTGTATGAAATATCAAGTTATTATATCATAATAACCGCAGTGTGCAAATTAAATTTTCCATCTGTTCTTCCGCTATGCCGCTAATGGACGTGATCAGCAGACAAGTTCTCTATTGAAAACAAATAAACTTTACTATATAATATTCTTAACGTAATTTTAACGAAATTATAAATCAATGCGTAAGGAGAAGGATATGCGCGGTTTTTTCGGTTTATTCGACTTTACGAAGCCCGGTAAAGGTGTTGATAAGGATGCACCGGAAAAGGCTCGTATTATTGTTTTTTTTGAACTGTTAGGTAGGAAATTTTGGACCCTGTTGAAATTGAATCTTATGTTTATATTATTCAATTTACCTTCGTTAGTAATCGCCTTTTTTGTCACATACATCTTTATGCCTGAGCTATATCTTCCCTTGCAAAATGATGCAGCTATCGCCGAATATACTGTAATCGGTGAAATTTATATAAGAGCAATCTTAGGATTATTATTCTGCGTCGTACCGGTTATAACGGTAGGACCATTCCAATGCGGATTTACTTATATATTAAGAAATATGGTTAGAGAAGAACCGTCTTTTTTATGGAGTGACTTTATCGAACACACCAAGAACAATTGGAAACAAGCCTTAGCAATCATGTTTATTGACTTGATTCTTTTATGCATCATGTTGTATGCATTGGCATTTTATTTTGTTCAAGAATCCTCCATGGGATCCTTCATATTCGGTATCGTGATGGTGGGATTGGGTATCTTCTTCATGATGCACATTTTCTTGTATCCTATGTTGGTCACATTTAATGTCACACTGAAGCAATTGTATTCTAACTGTTTGAAATTCGCATTGTTCAAATTCATACCCAACTTATTGATCATACTGCTTTGCTTTGCTTTGACACTGTTACCTTTTATCATCCCTTCCATCGGTTATTCCTTAGGTTCCGTTCTTTTATTGATTATCACATTCAGCTTAAACGGATTTATATTAAACTTTTATGCATATCCCCTTTTAAAGAAGTACATGTTGGACAAACCTCCCGCTGCGGTTGAAGGGTCACCGGTTGAACAGATTGAACAAGAAGAAAATTCTACAGATGAAGACGCCCAAAAAGAACCTACGGACGAATAAGTTGGGAATCCATGAAATTAGTTTATTAAAGTAAATATATGAATTAAAAATACGAAGTGCAAATAAAAAACTCGAGGATCCTCGAGTTTTTTTGTTCTATATTTTGTTTTATTCGTGGTTAAAAATATCTTTCATGCTGTAAAGCCCAGCAGGCTTGTCCAACAAAAATTGACTTGCCTTTAAAGCACCGGTGACAAAGATTTCTTTCGAGTTTGCCTGATGCTTAAATTCAATCACTTCATCCAACCCTGCAAATATCACGCTGTGCTCTCCAACAATGGTTCCACCTCGAACAGCATGGATACCGATTTCCGTTTTTTCTCTCTTTTTCCTTACAGCATGACGGTCATACATGTAGTTTTTTGGGATATTTACAGCTTCGTTAATGGCATCAGCTATGGCTAATGCAGTTCCGCTGGGTGCATCAATCTTTTGGTTGTGATGTTTTTCGATGATTTCTATATCAAATTGATCTTCCAGTATGACGGCTGCCTTTTTTACCAACTCAATCAACAAGTTGACTCCAAGGGACATATTTGCCGAATAAAAAACCGCAATAATATCGGATGCATTTTTAAGCATGTCCTTCTGCTTTTCATTCAAACCTGTTGTTGCAACAACAACAGGGATTTTCTTATCCGTGCAAAAGTTTAATAGGCCTTCCAGAGCATTAGGATTGCTAAAATCAATCACTACATCTGCTTGTTCTTGGACAAGCTCAAATTTCGCATACACAGGGTAATCAGACAACTGCTTATCATAAAGATCACATCCGGCGACGATTTTCATCGCCGGATGGTTTGCACATATGCGTGTGATCACTTGACCCATTTTTCCGTTACACCCGGATAATAAAATTTTCATCATGACTCTTCCCCTTATAATCCGTATTTTCTAGCCGCTGCTACAAGTCGATCTTCGTTTGCCGGAAGCATATCTACCAAAGGCATTCTGCATTTACCGCAGTCTAACCCTATAAAAGACATAGCTCTTTTCACCGGAACGGGATTCACTTCAATAAATAGCGCTTCAGCAAAAGGTAGAATCTTGTAATAGAGCTCCCGTGCTGCAATAATATCCTGACGTATCCAACTTCTCACCATGGTACTTATATCCTTGGGAATCACATTTGATGCCACTGAGATAAGGCCTTTCCCACCGATCGCCATCATTTGTAACACTTCGGAGTCATTACCGGAATAGACGGCAAAGTCCTCCCGGACATTTGCAATGACATGAGGTGCTTGTGAAAGGTTACATTCTTTCAAACCGGCAATATTCTCAATTTTAGATAGTGATTGAACTGTTTTCGGGTCGATGTTCAATCCGGTTCTAGTAGGTACATTATACAAAATCATCGGTATATCTACCGAACTTGCAATCATTTTAAAATGCTCATATAATCCGCTTTGCGTTGTTTTATTATAATAGGGAGTAACTGATAAAATAGCATCAGCCCCTAATGTTTGAGCTTTTTTGCTTAAGTAAACGGCATGCTTTGTATCATTACTTCCTGTTCCTGCAATCACCGGAACTCTTTTTGCTGCTCTGTCCACAACAAATTGAATGGCTTCTAAATGTTCATCATCCGGCATGGTAGATGCTTCTCCGGTGGTTCCACACACCAGTAATGCATCAATTCCATTTTGGATTTGAAAATCAATAACTTTTCCGAATGTTTCATAATCAATTCCATCGTCAATAAACGGCGTTACTAACGCTGTAGCAGTTCCGACAAAAATTTCCTTGCTCATTACATACCTCCAATTACATTCGGTGGACTAATAGTTCGGCGATCTGAACAGTGTTCGTCGCAGCACCTTTCCTGATGTTGTCAGCCACTACCCACATGTTTATCCCGTTTTCCACGCTTTCATCTTTGCGAATTCTACCAACAAATACTTCGTTTTTACCTTTAGCACTGATGGCCATGGGGTACACTTTATTTTTTACATCATCTTGCACAACAATTCCCTTACTCTCGGACAAAACTTTTATTAGAAGATCCAAATCTACAGGGCGTTCACATTCCACATTAATAGATTCGCTGTGACAATCAAAAACAGGAACACGAACCGTTGTTGCAGTAACTTTCAAGTTCGGTAAACCCATAATCTTTCTGGTTTCGTTCACCATCTTCATCTCTTCTTTAGTGTAACCGTTATCCAGAAAATCGTCAATGTGCGGTAGGCAATTATTTGCAATCGGATAGGGGAATTTTGCAGGCGGTTGGCCTTCCAAACCGTTTTTCAGATCATTATATCCTGCCACACCGGCACCTGAAACCGCTTGATAAGTAGAAAAGATTACTCTTTTAATTCCAAATAAATCATGAACCGGTTTCAATGCAACCACTGCTTGAATGGTAGAACAATTCGGATTGGCAATAATGCCCTTATGTTTTTCCACATCATTTGGATTTACTTCAGGAACCACCAAAGGAACTTCAGGATCCATTCTCCAAGCACTGCTGTTGTCTACCACTACACATCCCTTTGAAGCTGCAATAGGTGCGTAAATTTTACTGGTGGACGCACCGGCAGAAAACAAAACAATATCGATACCTCTGTCAAATGAAGTTTCGGTCAATTCTTCTACTGTATATTCCTTGTTGTTAAATTGCAATTTTTTCCCCTTTGACTTTGCTGAAGCGAAGAAATAGACTTCATCCGCAGGGAACTTGTTTTCTTCCAGTACTTGTAAAAGAGTACTGCCTACCATACCTGTTGCTCCAACGACCGCCAATTTAATTTTTTTCATAGCACCCTCCAAATATTTTACACATTATTATATGCACAATTGTTTAAATGTTTAAATGATATATTGTCATCATGGCTTTGTTCGCAAATTGAAAGCCGGCATTGTGCCGGCTTCCGTTTACAACAAAATAATTACAATCGGAAGATAGCACTCCATCAATAAACTTGATGACAGTTTTAAGGCTGTTAACCTTAACCCCAGAAACAACGTTTGGAACCGTTTTTTCTTCGGCGTTTTTTCCTTTCAACGAAGCTCCTTAAGTTTCCACACTCTCCCCTCGTCTACTATTAAAAAACGCACCTCTATCATTCATTCATCATGATTTTATACACTATAACATCAATTAATTGTATTGTCAAATGATATTTCTTTCGTAAAATAGCCCGGTTTCATTTCAAACCGGGCTTTATTGTCTACTGTTCTATGATATTCGTTTTTGTAGCGGGTAAGTCATTTTTCACCACCGGGGGCATATTGTATTCATTCGCACCAATATTTTTCTCCACTGCAATGTTAGTAATTTCTGCTTTGGGGATCGGCATATGGATTAATGCTGTTTTTAACACCTCATCCATTTTTTCCACCGGAACAAACTTCAAGTGTTCTTTGATGAAAGCCGATACTTCATGTAAATCCGATACGTTCTCCTCCGGTATGATAACAGTTTCCACGCCTGCACGGTAAGCAGCCATGGTCTTTTCCTTCAATCCGCCAATGGGCAACACATTTCCTCTCAAAGTGAGCTCCCCGGTCATAGCAACATTGGATCTTACTTCAATACCCGTCAACGCTGAAACTATGGCAGTAGCCAATGTAATACCGGCCGAAGGGCCATCCTTCGGTACTGCTCCTTCCGGAACATGAACATGGATATCCTTTGTTTTATAGAAATCCGGGTCGATACCGAATTCATTGCATCTGGTTCTAATATAGCTGATGGCAATTTTAGCTGATTCCTTCATTACATCACCTAAATTTCCAGTCAGTTCTATTCTACCGTTTCCCGGCATGATATTCACCTCAATCAAGAGGGTATCTCCCCCGACTGATGTCCAAGCCAAACCTCTGGCAATACCCACTTCGTTCTTTTTCAGTGTTTTATCAACACGGAACTTTTTCGGTCCTAAGAAGGTTTCTTCATTTGAAGCACTGATGGTCAATGATTTTCTTCCACTGCTGACCATATGCTTTGCTGCTTTTCTACACAGGGAGGCAATCTCTCTTTCCAAGCTACGAACACCTGCTTCCCTGGTGTAGTATTGGATGATGTGACCTACCACTTCCTCTTTGATACGAAGCTTGCTTTTGTTCAGCCCATGCAATTTCAACTGTTTGGGGATCAAGTATTTTTCAGCAATGTTCATCTTCTCCACATCGGTGTAACCTGGTATGCGGATGACTTCCATACGGTCTAACAATGGTCTGGGTATGGTGTCCAATGAATTTGCAGTTGTTATGAACATGATCTTGGACAAGTCAAATGATACTTCCATATAGTGATCCCTGAAAGCATAGTTTTGCTCGGTATCCAAAACTTCCAGCAAAGCAGATGCAGGATCCCCTCTGAAGTCGCCTGCCAGTTTATCTATCTCATCCAATAAAATCAAAGCGTTATTGGCTTCGGCCTGTTTAACCGCCTTGATAATTCTTCCGGGCATTGCACCGATATAGGTTCTGCGATGCCCCCTTATTTCAGCTTCATCCCGTACCCCACCTAATGACATGCGGACATAATTCCTGTTTATGGCATGAGCGATAGATTTGGCGATGGATGTTTTTCCTACCCCCGGAGGGCCAACCAAACATATAATTGGGCTCTTGCCTTCCGGCTTCAAGGATTTTACCGCCAAGTACTCTATAATACGATCCTTTACGGATTCCAATCCGTAATGGTCTTCATTCAATATATCTTCTGCAATCTTGATATCCAGTCGCTCTTTGGTTTTCTTATCCCAAGGCATATCGAATATCCAATCAAGATAAGTGCGAATCACACCGGCTTCCGGAGACATGGATTGCATTTTTCTCAGACGATTGATTTCTTTTAATATTTTTTCGAATTCGGCTTCTTCAAAATTCAAGCTTAAAAGCTTATCAACATACTCATCACATTCAGAGACGGTACTATCACTTTCTCCCAGTTCATCTGAAATGACTTTTATTTGTTCTCTTAAATAGTACTCTCTCTGAGACTTGTCCATTTGTTGTTTGACACGATAGTTGATATCTTTCTCAATACCGAGTATTTCCACTTCTTTGGTTAAATGCTCGATTAAAGCCAGCATTCTCTTGTGTACATCCGGTTCGGACAATAATGCTTGCTTGTCTTCTACTTTCATATATATGGTAGAAGCTACCATGTCTGTGAGTCTTCCCATATCTTCCGCTTCTAAAATCGAAACCATGGATTCAGGTGACATTTTCCCGGATAGCTTGACCACTTCTTCGAAATTTTTCACCAAGCTTCTTCTCAGAGCTTCCACTTCTTGATTCATTTCAACTTTTACATCTTCAATGACCTCATATTGTGCAATAAAATATGGTTCGTTTTGAGTAATCTTTAGGATTTTTACCCTGTCGATTCCTTCCACTAATACTCGAATAGTTCCGTCAGGCAATTTTAATAATTGCTTAACTTTGGAATAACACCCCACATCATAGATGTCATCCTTCGTGGGAACTTCTACAGAAGCATCGTCTTGTGTTACCAACAAAATGTGTTGATCGTTCACCATGGCATCTTCCAGCGCTTTGATGGATATCTCCCTTCCAACATCAAAATATGGAATCATATATGGAAATATAACAAGCCCTCTCAATGGTAACAACGGTGTATACTTTGTCATATTATTTTCTTTATTCATACCATTACCTCACATAATTTCTCTAAACATGATAAATTGTACCTCATTATACACACAAATAGTTGATTTAATCAAATGTAATAATCACCAACGTAAAAGTAACCAAGGCCGGAAAGTTTTTGGCGGATCAACGGGTAAAAAATAGGGGCTGCCGTGTCGGCAACCCCTTTTGTTTTTCGTTATTATTCGAAAATCTGGGCAACAGTACCTGCTCCAACAGTTCTTCCACCTTCACGAATAGCGAATCTCAAACCTTGCTCCATAGCAATAGGAGTGATCAATGAGATCTTCATGTTGATGTGGTCACCGGGGATACACATTTCAACGCCTTCCGGAAGTTCGATAATACCGGTAACGTCAGTGGTTCTGAAGTAGAACTGAGGTCTGTATCCGCTGAAGAAAGGATTTTGTCTTCCGCCTTCTTCTTTGGTCAATACGTATACTTGGCCTTCGAATAAGGTATGAGGTGTGATTGAACCGGGAGCTGCCAAAACTTGTCCTCTTTCGATATCGGTTCTTTGAACGCCTCTTAACAAGCATCCTACGTTATCTCCTGCTTGTGCACTGTCAAGAATCTTTCTAAACATTTCAACGCCGGTTACAACGCTCTTTCTGGTTTCTTTAATACCAACGATTTCGATGGTTTCACCCATCTTGATGGTTCCACGTTCTACTCTACCTGTCGCAACAGTTCCACGACCTGTGATGGAGAAAACGTCTTCTACAGGCATCAAGAACGGTAAGGCAGTTGCTCTTTCCGGTTGAGGAATATATCTATCAACTTCTGCCATTAACGCTAATATACTTGCGTACTCAGGAGCTGAAGGATCTTTTGAGTCCGATTCAAGAGCTTTTAAAGCAGAACCTTTAACGATGGGAATATCATCTCCCGGGAAGTCGTATTCAGACAATAATTCTCTTAATTCCATTTCAACCAATTCCAATAATTCTTCATCATCAACTTGGTCTGTTTTGTTCATGTAAACAACGATATTCGGAACGCCGACCTGACGTGCAAGAAGGATGTGTTCTCTTGTTTGGGGCATGGGGCCGTCAGCAGAAGAAACAACCAAAATAGCTCCGTCCATTTGAGCGGCACCGGTAATCATGTTTTTAACATAGTCAGCATGACCCGGGCAGTCTACGTGAGCATAGTGTCTGTTTGCAGTCTCATACTCAACGTGAGATGTGTTAATGGTAATTCCTCTTTCCTTTTCTTCCGGAGCTTTGTCAATTTGATCATACGCCTTGAATTCGATCTTGTTATCGCTCAATGCCAATACTTTTGTTATAGCTGCGGTCAGTGTTGTCTTTCCATGGTCAACATGTCCAATAGTTCCAATGTTGCAATGTGGTTTGGTCCTTTCAAATTTAGCTTTAGCCATTTTGAAATTCTCCTCCTTCACTAAATATTACTTTATATTTTTTGTTTTTGAAATTGTAACAAGCTGAATCTTATTCCGAACTCATTACGCTTTACAATCTTTTATAAAGAGACACCTGATACAGGTTGTCCCTTCTATATTACACCATTCTATACCGACAAACAATTAATTTCAACCTATTTAGCAAATTATTTTGTCAGTTTATTCACAATACTCTCCGGTACTTGCTCGTAATTGGAAAATTGCATTGTAAATACGCCCCGTCCTTGGGTTTTAGACCTTAAAACGGTCGCATAACCGAACATCTCGGCTAAAGGCACTTTCGACGTAATCACTTGTGCATTACTTTGAGGTATCATACCTTCAACCTTTCCTCTTCTCGAGCTCATGTCACCGATCACATCACCCATATATTCTTCCGGAACAACGATATCAACTTTCATAACGGGTTCCATCAGTACAGGGTCAGCTTTTTTGCAAGCTTCCTTGAAGGCCATGGATCCTGCAATTTTAAATGCCAACTCAGAAGAGTCCACATCATGGTAAGATCCATCTAATAACGTAACCTTTACGTCCAATACCTGATAACCGGCTAATACACCGGAGTTCATGGCATCTTTGATACCGGCTTCAACAGGGGGAATAAATTCCTTAGGAATAGTACCACCGACAATCTTGTTTTCAAACACAAAGCCTTTTCCGGTTTCAAGAGGTTCAATTTCAATAACACAATGACCATACTGCCCGTGTCCTCCGGATTGTCGTACAAACTTTCCTTCGGCTTTGGCTTTCTTGGTAATGGTTTCTTTATAGGAAACCTGAGGTTTACCCACATTGGCTTCCACATTGAATTCTCGTTGTAATCGATCAATAATGATTTCCAGATACAGTTCTCCCATACCTGCAATCAGAGTTTGACCGGTTTCTTCGTTAGTCTGGGTTTTGAATGTCGGATCTTCTTCGCCGAGTTTTGCCAATGCCATCATCATCTTATCCTGCATAGCCTTGGTTTTAGGTTCCACGGCAATCTGAATAACCGGTTCAGGAAATTCTATTGCTTCCAACACGATCGGATCATCCTCGGTACATAAAGTATCTCCTGTTGTGGTAAACTTCAAACCGACAGCTGCAGCAATTTCACCGGCATAAACCACAGGAACTTCTTCCCGATGATTTGCATGCATGAGCAAAATACGGCTGATCCGTTCTTTTTTACCTCTCACGGAGTTATATACATATGTGCCGGCTTCCAGCTTACCGGAGTAAACTCTAAAGAAGCACAGTTTTCCTACATAAGGGTCTGTAGTAATTTTAAATGCTAATGCGCAAAACTTTTCGTTGTCATCTGTGGCTCTTTCAACCGTCTCGCCATTTGACAATAGTGTTCCTGTTACATGAGGAGCTTCTAATGGGGAGGGTAAATACTCCACAACGGCATCCAATAGTTTTTGCACACCTTTGTTTTTATAGGAAGTCCCGCAAAGGACAGGAATAATACTTACGTTCAAGCAAGACGCACGTAAACCGCGCTTGATTTGCTCTACAGTCAATTCCTCGCCTTCACAATAGATTTCCATCAATTCTTCATCGTGTTCAACCGCTGCTTCAAGAAGCTTTTCACGCCAATGTAAAGCCGATTTCATATACTCCTCAGGCACATCGGTTTCTTCGACTTCAATTCCCATATCGTCTTTATAGAAAAACGCTCTCATGGTGACCAAATCAATGATTCCGTTAAAATTACTTTCAGCGCCGATCGGCAACTGAATAGGAACCGGATTTGCACCCAAACGATCTTCCATCATCTTAACACATCGGAAAAAGTCAGCACCCACGATATCCATTTTATTAACATAAGCCAACCTGGGCACATTATATTTGTCCGCTTGTCTCCAAACTGTTTCAGTCTGCGGTTCAACGCCGCCTTTTGCACAAAAAACGGTTACCGCGCCATCCAAAACTCGAAGAGAACGCTCTACTTCAACAGTAAAGTCAACGTGTCCCGGCGTGTCAATAATATTAATTCTCTTGCCTTTCCAAAATGTTGTTGTAGCTGCAGAGGTAATCGTTATGCCGCGTTCTTGCTCTTGGGCCATCCAGTCCATTGTAGCGGCACCTTCATGGGTTTCACCCATTTTTCGCACTTTTCCTGTGTAATACAGGATACGTTCTGTTGTAGTAGTTTTACCGGCATCTATATGAGCCATAATTCCTATATTCCTCGTATCAGCTAACGAGTAATTTCGAGACATCGTTCATCCTCCTTTCATTTTGTAGTTAAAATCATTTCAAATAAAAAACTCACGATTTTCCCAAACTCTTTCTCTAGAATAGATGCGGAAAAGTGATTCCCGCATCCTCTTAAAATATTCTTTTTTATTACCATCTGTAATGAGCAAAAGCTTTATTAGCTTCAGCCATTCTATGGGTGTCATCTTTCTTCTTGACAGCACCGCCGGTGTTGTTCATAGCATCCATCAGTTCTCCGGCCAGCCTTAAGCTCATGGTACGTTCACCACGTGCTCTTGCGTATTGAGTAAGCCATCTTAACCCTAAAGCTTGTTTACGCTCAGGTCTGACTTCCATAGGCACCTGATATGTGGCGCCTCCCACTCTTCTGGCTTTCACCTCGAGAACGGGCATGATGTTATCCAACGCTTGGCGAAAAGCTTCCAATGCATCTTTACCGGTCTTTTCACTGACAATATTGAATGCATCGTAGCAAATTTTTTGCGCTGTTCCTTTTTTCCCATCCAGCATAATATTATTGATTAACTTTGTAACAACAACATCATTATAGATAGGATCGGGCAGGATTTCCCTTTTCGCTACATGTCCTTTTCTTGGCACTCGACTTCCCTCCTTCTGCATAATTGATACGTGACGTATCGCGATTTCATCGGTACTCGCAGTTCGTTACTGCGTCAGTGCAGTTAATATATATATTAATATATTCTCAGCACCATTATTACACAAAACAAACAGGTTTTACAGGTATTTATGATTTCGGTTTTTTCGCACCGTATTTGGAGCGACTTTGACGTCTGTCATTGACGCCTTGTGTGTCCAACGTACCACGTACTATATGATAACGGACACCGGGAAGATCCTTTACTCTTCCACCCCTGATCAAAACAACACTGTGTTCCTGCAAATTATGCCCTATGCCGGGAATATAAGCAGTTACTTCAACACCGTTTGTCAACCTTACTCTTGCAGTTTTTCTCAATGCAGAGTTCGGTTTCTTAGGAGTATCGGTTTTCACAACTGTGCAAACGCCTCTTTTTTGCGGCGCTTGAATTTGGGTAGCTCTTTGTGTCAATGTATTGTATCCTCTCAACAAAGCCGGAGCACCTGCTTTACTTTCTACAACCGATCTACCTTTTCTGACAAGCTGGTTAAATGTCGGCAAAATGTAGCACCTCCTTTCGATTATTATTACTTTTATTGCTTTTGTTTATGCAAACCGTCTTTACGGATGCTTGTAGACAAAATGCAAATTTTAACGCCATAACATTGTATCACCCGAGTTTCCGGTTTGTCAACAATTTTTTTACATTGCAAGAGCTCACATGATGTGAGCTCTTTATAATCTGTTAGATTACGAACTATATCAATTTGGATTACTCTTCGTCTTCCTCTTCTTCCTCGTCTTCTTCCTCACTGTAAAAGCTGTCATTTACGAGGTCATATTCGTCTTCTTCTTCATCCTCATCTTCATCTTCGTCTTCTATTTCTTCATCATCTATATCTTGATCTTCATCATCGACTTCATCGGTTTCTTCAAGGTCAGAATCTTCATCCTCAAGATCTTCGTCTTCGTCTTCATTGATGTTCTCTTCTGATGCACGCAACAGAGTTTTGGCGTATTTGTTGTCTTTGTCGCTGTCATCGCTATAGTCATCTAAGAAGCTCTGTCCTCCGAGTTTCAATGCTTCCTTGTATGCTTTTTCGTCAATGGGCATGATTTGATCGTTTTTGCCTTCGTAATCAATCTCCACATCAGAGTACCTCTTCATTCCGGTACCTGCCGGGATGAGTTTACCAATGATAACGTTTTCCTTAAGACCGATCAACGGATCCACTTTTCCTTTGATGGCAGCATCCGTCAGAACTCTGGTGGTTTCTTGGAAGGAAGCAGCTGACAGGAAGGATTCCATGGCTAAGGATGCTTTTGTGATTCCTAAAAGTACCCTTGTTCCCGTAGCAGGTTCCAAGTCCTTGCTCTCCATCTGTTTGTTCTGATCGAAGAATTCAAAGATGTCCACTAAGCTGCCCGGTAACATATCTGTGTCTCCGGGGTTCTCCACTTTAACTTTTCTCATCATTTGCCGGACAATGACTTCAATATGCTTGTCATTGATATCAACACCCTGCAATCTGTAAACTTTCTGCACTTCATGAGCCAAGTATTCCTGAACACCTCTTGCTCCCTTGATCTTTAATATATCATGAGGATTCACGGAACCTTCAGTAATTTCGTCTCCGGCTTCAATTATATCTCCGTCCGAAACTCTTAATCTGGATCCGTAAGGGATGGAATAGCTTCTGCTGTCCCCTTGGGGATCAGTAACAATAACATCTCTCTTCTTCTTGGTTTCACTGATCTGAACCTGACCTGGAATTTCACTGACGATAGCCAAGCCTTTGGGTTTACGCGCTTCAAACAACTCCTCTACACGTGGCAAACCCTGTGTAATGTCGCTTCCTGCAACACCTCCCGTATGGAAGGTACGCATGGTCAGCTGAGTACCCGGTTCACCGATGGATTGAGCAGCGATAATACCCACGGATTCTCCGGCATCCACTTCCGATGCGGTAGCCAGGTTGATACCATAGCATTTCGCACAGACACCATGACGTGTATTGCAAGTCAATACGGAACGTACCATCATCTTGGTGATACCGGATTTTACAATTGCTTCGGATTGTGCGTCAGAAATCATCCGGCCTTTTTCTACAATAACTTCCCCTGTTACAGGATGTACTACATCGGAGACCGTGTATCTACCGGCAATACGTTCTTGTAAGCTCTCTATAACTTCTTTTCCGTCCAATATATCTTTTACTTCAATACCGTCCCGACTTCCGCAATCATATTCGGTTACAATAACATCTTGGCTGACATCAACCAGACGTCTGGTCAAATAACCGGAGTCGGCTGTTCTCAATGCAGTATCCGCCAGACCTTTTCTGGCACCATGGCTGGAAATGAAGAATTCCAAAACGTTCAGCCCTTCTCTAAAGCTGGATCGAATGGGAATTTCAACAGTTTTACCGGTGGTATCGCTCATCAGACCGCGCATACCCGCCAGCTGCTTGATTTGCTTAACCTGTCCTCTTGCTCCTGACGTGGACATCATATACAAAGGATTAAATTTACCTAGGTTCTCCATTAAGGCATCGGTTATTTGATCATTTGTCTTTGTCCAAATATCAATAACAGATTTGTATCTTTCTTCTTCGGAAATCAAACCGCGCTTAAATTGTCTACTGACTTTTTCAATTTCGGCTTCAGCATTTACAATCATTTCATCTTTCTTAGCGGGTATTTCCATATCGGTAATACCGATGGTAATTGCACCTCTTGTGGAAAACTTAAATCCTAATTCCTTGATTCCGTCTAACACCTCGGCGGTTTCGGCAATACCGTGTTTCTTAATGCATTTTTCCACAATGGAGCTCAATTCTTTTTTACCTACTACAAATTGAACTTCCAAATCAAACATTTTTTCAGGGTCGTTGCGATCTACATAACCGAGATCCTGAGGAATGATCTTGTTGAAGATCACTCTTCCTATAGTAGTGGTAATTAATTTACGCTTTTCTACACCGTCCACCATTTTTGTCATCCTGACTCTAATTTTCGTATGCAAAGAGATGACATGCTCATTATAGGCATACATTAATTCGGTTACGGAAGAGAAAGCTTTGCCTTCATTTGGTTCACCGTCTTTTTCTATAGTCAGATAATAGCTTCCTAAAATCATATCTTGAGAAGGAACTGCAATAGGCTTCCCGTCTTTAGGTGCCAACAGGTTATTAGAAGACAGCATCAAGTAACGAGCTTCGGCTTGAGCCTCAGTGGACAAAGGCACGTGAACCGCCATTTGGTCCCCGTCAAAGTCGGCATTATACGCAGTACAAACCAAGGGATGCAATTTTAAAGCTCTTCCTTCCACCAATACCGGTTCAAAAGCTTGTATACCCAATCTGTGCAAAGTAGGTGCACGGTTCAAAAGTACGGGGTGTTCCTTAATGACTTCCTCTAAAACGTCCCATACCTCGTCACGAACACGTTCTACCATTCTCTTAGCATTCTTAATATTATGAGCCGGTCCGTCTTGAACCAATCTCTTCATGACAAAAGGCTTAAAAAGCTCCAGCGCCATTTCCTTGGGTAAACCGCATTGGTATGTCTTCAACTCCGGACCAACCACGATAACCGAACGACCGGAATAGTCAACACGTTTTCCTAACAAGTTCTGTCTGAAACGCCCTTGTTTTCCCTTTAACATATCGGATAAGGATTTTAAAGGTCTGTTACCGGGACCGGT
Organism: uncultured Clostridia bacterium; assembly: GCA_937894465.1. Taxonomy (GTDB): domain Bacteria; phylum Bacillota; class Clostridia; order JAAYHZ01; family JAAYHZ01; genus JAAYHZ01. Next base: position 5,426 of record CALCRE010000200.1, on the reverse strand, counting down.
AACAGGTCTGCCGCGTCGCCCATTGTTAATCAATGCATCCACCGATTCTTGCAACATTCTTTTTTCATTTCGTACGATAATCGAGGGTGCGCCTAAATCCAGCAACCTTTTTAAACGATTGTTTCGGTTGATCACCCTTCTGTATAAATCATTCAAGTCAGATGTGGCAAACCTACCACCGTCTAATTGAACCATGGGCCTTAATTCAGGAGGAATGACCGGTACAACATCCATGATCATCCACTCCGGCTTGTTGCCTGATTTTCGGAAAGCTTCCACTACATCCAGCCTTTTGATTACCCGGATCTTTTTCTGGCCGGTAGAGGTTTTTAACGCTTCCCTCAATTCTTTTGCTTCTGCATCCAACTCAATGGCTTCCAACAGCTCTTTTACAGCTTCGGCACCCATTCCAACACGGAATACATCTCCAAACTTATCAATGCTGTCCCTGTATTCTTTCTCAGTCAACACTTGTTTTTTCACCAACAATGTCGGACCAGGATCCAGAACAACATAGCTTGCGAAATACAGCACTTTTTCCAGAGCTCTGGGTGACATGTCTAAAATCAAACCCATTCTGCTGGGTATCCCTCTAAAATACCAAATGTGTGAAACCGGTGCAGCCAGCTCGATATGACCCATCCGTTCCCTTCTGACTTCAGATCGAGTAACTTCAACACCACATCGGTCACAAACTATACCTTTATATCGGATTCTCTTATATTTTCCGCAATGACACTCCCAATTTTTCGTAGGGCCAAAAATCCTCTCACAAAACAGTCCGTCCCGTTCAGGCTTTAATGTTCTGTAATTGATCGTTTCCGGCTTTTTCACTTCACCTCTTGACCATTCACGAATCTTTTCCGGTGAAGCAAGTCCTATTTTAATCTTGTCAAAATTATTGAATTCTTGCACTGTAGGTATCTCCCTTCGTAATGTTCCGCAACCAAAGTGACACATTTAGTTTTTTTCGAACATATCATCTATTTTATCGGGATCCAATTCATTTCCCTCTTCTTCCAAGTCGTCCAAAGTTTTTTCCGACATGCCGATATCAAAATTATCTATTTCGTCGTTATCGTCCTCATCGCTATCGTCATCCGTGTCATCATCGATGTCGTCGTCGTTTTCAACGAATAACTTAACAGAGGATTCCACGTCATCATCTTCTTCCTCATCTTCATCTTCACTGATGTTGTAACCGTAGTTTCCCGACTGATATTGCTCCTCAAGGTTTTCCAGTCCATCCTCCACCGATTCTTTTAAGGAAATTTCACCTTGAGTATCCGAGAATACCCGTACATCCAAAGCCAAGCTTTGCAATTCCTTGATCAAGACTTTAAATGATTCCGGTATTCCGGCTTCCGGAACATTCTCACCTTTGACAATGGCTTCATAAGTTTTGACTCTACCGATCACATCGTCGGATTTGACAGTCAATATTTCTTGCAATGTATATGCTGCACCGTATGCTTCCAAAGCCCAAACTTCCATTTCTCCGAAACGCTGTCCGCCGAATTGTGCTTTTCCGCCTAACGGTTGCTGTGTAACCAATGAGTAAGGACCCGTGGAACGAGCATGAATCTTGTCATCCACCAAGTGCAACAGCTTCAGGAAGTACATATATCCAACGGTAACCGGGTTGTCAAAGCGTTCTCCGGTTCTTCCGTCATACAACCATGATTTTCCGTTTTCAGGTAATCCGGCTAACTTCAATGTTTCGAATGTATCGTGTTCGTTTGCACCGTCAAATACCGGGGTGGCAACTTTCCAGCCTAAGGCTTGAGCGGCATATCCTAAATGGGTTTCAAGCACCTGCCCGATATTCATTCGGGAAGGAACACCTAACGGGTTTAACACGATTTCAAGCGGTGTGCCATCCGGCAAATAAGGCATATCTTCCTCCGGTAAAATTCTGGAGATAACACCTTTGTTACCATGTCGTCCTGCCATTTTGTCACCGACGGACACTTTTCTCTTTTGAGCAATATATACGCGAACCAGTTGGTTTACACCCGGCGGTAATTCGTCTCCGTTCTCACGTGTGAATACTTTGACATCAACAACTATACCGGCTTCCCCGTGAGGTACCTTTAAAGAAGTGTCTCTGACTTCTCTGGCCTTTTCACCGAAGATAGCCCTCAGCAAGCGCTCTTCCGCCGAAAGCTCGGTTTCACCCTTAGGAGTTACTTTACCTACCAAAATATCTCCGGATAACACTTCCGCACCAATACGAATGATTCCCCGCTCGTCTAAATCCTTTAAAGTATCATCCGATACATTGGGAATATCTCTCGTGATTTCCTCAGGTCCTAACTTGGTGTCACGAGCGTCGGATTCGTATTCTTCTATATGAATGGATGTAAATGTATCATCCTTGATCAACTTTTCACTGATTAAGATAGCATCCTCATAGTTATAGCCTTCCCATGTCATGAAACCGATCAATACATTTTTACCTAAGGCAATTTCACCGTTATCCGTGGAAGGTCCGTCTGCAATGACATCCCCTGCTTCCACTCTTTGACCGGCTTTTACAATCGGTCTTTGATTGATGCAAGTTCCTTGGTTTGAACGTTTGTATTTCAATAATTTGTATACTTCTCTTTTACCTTTATCCGTACGTACGACTACTTGTTTGGCTTCAACACTTTCAACGGTTCCGGCTTCTTTTGCCAAAGTACAAACACCGGAGTCAATCGCAACTTTGTATTCCATACCCGTACCGATAATTGGGGCTTGTGTTTTTATCAAAGGTACAGCCTGACGTTGCATGTTCGATCCCATCAACGCTCTATTGGCATCATCGTTTTCCAGGAAGGGAATCATGGAAGTTGCTACCGAAACCAGCTGTTTGGGCGAAACGTCCATAAAGTCGATGTTTTCACGGTCTACTTCATATTTTTCAGATCTATGTCTGGATGCAACCTTATTCTTAACAAACCAACCCTTTTCATCCAACTCGGCGTTGGCTTGGGCTACTGTGTAACGATCCTCTTCTTTTGCAGTCAAATAAACGATCTCGTTTGTGACCTTATGATTGGCTTTATCTACTTTTCGATAAGGTGCTTCAATAAACCCATACTCGTTTATTCTTGCATAGGTGCTCAAAGAGTTGATCAAGCCGATGTTAGGACCTTCAGGCGTCTCAATGGGACACATTCTGCCGTAATGAGAATAGTGAACGTCACGCACCTCGAAAGATGCTCTCTCGCGGCTTAATCCCCCCGGTCCCAAAGCGCTTAAACGTCTCTTGTGAGTCAATTCAGCCAAGGGGTTAGGTTGGTCCATAAACTGTGACAACTGGCTGCTTCCGAAAAATTCCTTGATGGCAGCAGCTACCGGTCTGGGATTAACCAATGCTTGAGGTGTAGCGGCATCAATATCTTGAATGGTCATTCTTTCTCTGACCACACGTTCCATCCTGGAAATACCGATTCTAAACTGATTCTGCAACAATTCACCTACCGAGCGAACCCTTCTGTTTCCCAAATGGTCAATATCATCCGTATCTCCAACACCATGAGACAGGTTAAACATATAGTTGATGGATGCAATGATGTCGTCCTTGGTAATATGTTTAGGCATCAGGTTATATCGGTTATCCATCAATGCACGGTGTATATCTTTTTCATTGTCATATTTGGCTAAAATATCCGTTAGAACATCAAAGCGAACAGTCGGTGTCAATCCAACATCCTTAACGTCGAAATCGATAAAGGCTTTAAGCTCCACCATTTTATTGGAAATTACCTTCACGGATCTTCCGTCTACATTTAAATACACGACATTAACGCCGTTGTTCATAATTTCAACAGCTTTATCCGGATTTATTACTTGATCTTTTTCCAATAAGATTTCACCGGTGATCGGGCTTATAATATCTTGGTCATTGATATGACCTGTGATCCTTTCACTCAGATTCAGTTTTTCATTAAATTTAAAACGTCCGAAACGAGCCAAGTCATATCTTCTCGGATCGAAAAACAAATTGTTTAACAATGAAGTAGCGCTTTCCACTGTAGGAGGTTCTCCCGGGCGCAACCTTTTATATATTTCAATAATGGCTTCTTCAGTTGATTTGGCGGTATCTTTGGCAAGGGTTGCCAAAAGACGTTCGTCTTCCCCGAACAAATCAATAATTTCCTGATCAGTGCCGAAACCGATGGCTCGTATGAAAACGCTAATGGGAAGCTTTCTCATACGGTCAATACGAACCGACATAATGTCATTAGAGTCGGTTTCGTACTCCAACCACGCTCCACGGTTAGGGATGACGGTATTCGAATACAACATCTTACCTGTCTTGTCCATTTTACCCACATAGTATATACCGGGGGAACGGACTAATTGGCTGACGATGACACGCTCGGCACCATTTATAATAAACGTGCCGGTATCCGTCATTAATGGGAAATCTCCCATAAATATTTCCTGTTCCTTGACTTCACCGGTTTCCCTGTTAATTAATCTTACTTTGACCTTAAGAGGCGCAGAATAGGTTGTGTCTCTTTCCTTGCATTCTTCGACAGAATACTTGGGTTTGTCCTTGATACTGTAATCAATGAATTCCAAGATTAATGTTTCGGTATAATCGGTTATGGGAGAAACATCACGAAAAACTTCCTTGAGGCCCTCTTGCCAAAACCATTCATATGATTTTTTCTGAACCTCTATGAGGTTCGGCATTTCTAAAACCTCATTAATTCTTGAGTAACTCATTCTAATGTTTTTCCCTAGCTTTACAGGATGCACCATCAAAAATCACCTCATATGCATTAGTAGTCGCCCCTCCTAAAACAAAGGAGTCATATGTATCGTTTCGTACCTTAAGGGCATAATAACGATACAAGCGTATAATCGGGCGGGCATTCCCTATTATCGATCAAGGTTTCCATTAAAGAAACCAATCCTTAATACTTAATTCGTCACTATTACATAAAATTCCTTAGATCTTGGATATATAGATTCAAAAAAAGGATTATAACTGTTAAATCGTTCGCTTATCTTCATTTTAAAAACAGTTTTAACCACCTTTCAAATTTATTCCAACCATTTATTACCTTATACACTTAAAAAGCATACTTACGTATTGTAACCACTTATTGTATTATCTATGCGATTATGTTACAATGAAAGCAGTTTCATACTTGGTCTTATAAAGTCATATCTATAGCATACATTATGTAACAAAATTGTTCAATTAAATAATAACGCAGTTTTTAATTATATCACTGCTTTGTATAGGTGTCAATATGTTCCCATGTGAAAACCATATATTTCTTTGGAAATTCTTGCACCTTATGATGAAAAACTTGACTTATTTGATTGTATCATTTTTCCGGTATATTTGCCAGAAACTCAAGAACTTTTCAGTTTTGAAGAGCGAGCGTGAAATATAGAGCAAATCGGCGTTTTCAAGCGTA
>CALCRE010000199.1 GCA_937894465.1 uncultured Clostridia bacterium | reverse complement strand
ATATGACATCATAGCTTTCCATGACCTCCTTGTAACCTACTACATATCCTTTTACAGGTTCCCATGTGATGTCGTTTTCATCGATATAGAAGTCGTAAGCCGGCTCTCCGGTATAGTTCAACACCAGCTCCACTTCTTTTCTTATGGTGACTTTTACATCCACCATGACATTTTGAGGTAATATGTCCAATTCATTTCCGTTTCGATCATAAATCTTCACCGTTTCTTTATATGTTTTATCGCTGTTCAACCGGTCTATGTTCACGGTGACTCTTGCTGAAACGGCTTCATTGACAAGAGAAGACAAGTTTTCCAATGGGATTCGCTCCGGTACCATATCGATGGAGGAAACCGAATAACCGCTGTCAGGCGTTCCCTCGGTAATGCATTCGATTTCCAACATTTTTTCCCCGGTACTTTCCAAGATCAAATCCAATGTGTTTTTACCGAATATTTCATAATTAATGACTTCACCTCCGGTATAAACAGGCTTGTCTAATTTAATGGAGTGTTCCCCTTGCACGGCATAGTCTGCAAAATCCACTGAGAGATGAAAATCAGATGCACTGACATGACTTAAAGAATTGCGTCGTCCTCTTACAGATATTTCCACTGTTTTTATGTAATCTTCTACAACATGCAATTTGCGATCCTTAATGATTGATTCATTAACGATTTGGATGGGCACATCGTATCTAACTGTAGTAATGGGGTTTTCACGGTTTGTGATCAAAAACCAAAATATAACAGCAAGTATAATCGATATCACTCTTATAACATTTTTACTTGATTTGTTTTTGGTATCATTATTCATCCTGATCCGTTAACCCCTTTCCCTTTATATCTTGCTGCTCATCTTCAACCGTACCTGTTACTTGTTCCGCTTCCTTAACCGATACAAGATCATGTTCTTGATCATGATCATGATTTTGATCCATTGAATTTTGATCCTCGGTTTCATCCGCTTCATCCGTTTTCTTTTTTATCAAAGATTTCAAGAAATCACTGATTATAACCCAAATAGCCTTAACATCCCACCGGGCTTGATTCGGATGCTCTTTGTTAAAGATTCCGAATTTTTTATTTTTTATTTTTTCGATTGCTCTTTTATAATCCTCTTCATCTTTCGTATTCTTTAACAAGTTGTTGCTTAGAGTCTTTCGTAAAGTATCCACTTCAAAATTGGGAATCAAAGAGCCGTTTTTAACGAAAGAAATCCCTCCGGACTCTTCTGACACAACAACAACGATGCTGTCACAGGCTTCAGAAATTCCAATGGCTGCACGATGTCGGGTTCCTAAGTTTCTTCCTAAATCAGGATTGTCCGTCAAAGGTAAAAATGCTGCAGCAGCCCTGATTTTATCACCCCGGATGATAATGGCCCCATCGTGAAGAGGTGTGTTAGGGGAAAATATGTTTTCGATTAATTCCGAGGAAACCTGAGAATCCAAAATGACGCCGGACTTTGCAATATCGTCAATGGCGATACCTCGTTCAAAAACAATCAATGCACCGGTATAGGACTTAGACAGTCGATTGACCGCCTTTAACACTTCCTCTATGACGGCTGTGGTTTTAATGCGCTTATTATTTTCATCCACGAACATATTATTAAATACGTTTTTCTTTCCTAATTGCTCTAAGGCTCTACGAATTTCCGGTTGAAATAACACCACCAGTGAAATGGCGGCTACAGTAATTACATTGTCGAATATATAGGATATGGTGGTCAGGCCTATTGCCTTGCTTAATGCGGCTAAAGCGAGTACAATCAACATTCCTTTAATTAATTGCCATGCTCTGGTATCTTGAATAATGACCAAGAGTTTATATACCAAAAAAGCAACAATTGCAATATCGATTATATTGATAATGTAATCCAACGGGTTGTTGCTTTTCAAGTAAAAAAAGTTAGCTATATCACTCATATTAAAGGAAGTTAAATTTTTCATATCGTCATGTACCCATACATATATTAGCCTTGCCCCCTGCACTTAAAAAAATAAATGCCCCACCGTATAGATATTATATCTCAATACTGCTCCTTTTGCAAAGAAATTTGAGAGCAGGAACAAATTTCAAAAAGCCGCTTTATTCAAAACAAAAGCGGCTTCATCCATACAATAAATCTTTTTAGCCCTACCAAGAAAAGATGCTCATCACAGCAACAGCTGCACCTGTCAAAACAAATGCAACTAATGTGAGAATGGCGACGATTCTAACAAAATTCTTCTTCATACAATCCTTTACCCAGTAGTTGAAATCTCGATTTTCAAAATCTATAACCAGTATACAATCAACCAAGTGATTTTGCAAGACCGAGTCGAAAGGTTATCTGACTTCCAGCCACATTGCAATGGTACTTGCTTTCGGATTTTCCGGCACAACCAGTCTTCCGGCTTCTACCTCGTCATGAACGGTCATCATTCTGACATCAGTAATCAACATAGAAGCACAATAGTAAAGCTGTTTGTGTAGAACCTCATTACTGTTTTTCTTTAGAATGTTCACTGTTTTGTCAAATGCATCCTGCAAGGAATCCATCACTCGGGAAAACAAAGCATGGGACTTGATTAAATCTCGTATCCAACCCAAAGTATCATTTTCAAAGATAAGAATATCCGGAATAATGTTTTGATCTGAGTCTATATGGGCAAATCGTCCCTCGGTCGTTTTCCATATTTGTTCTTCAGATTTGGTAAGAGAAGATCGTTTCCTTTTGTTCCTTACCACATCCCCCAACAAGAGAGCTCCGTTGTATGTAAGTTCTCCGGCCCGTTCCCATAAACCATAGTCGTTGATCTTGTACGCCCAAAACATATTATCATCATTTCCGCGCCCGTTATGTCCCATGACCAGCTTTTCCGGAATGTCTGTTTTTTCGCAACCCATAAAGCCCCAGTCCTCACCATTTTCACGTTTTTCAAGGTCGTCTATTTGAAAATGATTCAAAGAATAGTTGCAAATGTCCACTGTATAAATAACAAACCACCATTTCAATTCATCGTCACTCATATCGTTTCGCACCATATTCAACTTCTTGATTTCAGGTAACAAATCGGTTATCAACCGATCAATTGCTTCACTTCTTTCTTTGGAGTTTTGACGTTGCGCCAGATAGACGGCCATTTGGCTTTCCTTGTCGGCGATATAGAAGTTTGTTATGTACTTGTTGCCGATCTTTTTCAACAATGTGGCATCGGTCAACAACTTTACTTCCTCTTCCATATAGGGTACCGCAATTCCTAACTCCATAGACAAATCTTCAACGGTAGACGGATTATTGCTTGCCTGAAGCAATATGTTTTTAGGAGTTTTTCTTTGCACTGCATTCCAAGGCAGACCGGTAGGTTGGTTTCCGCTTGCAGCAAAATTGACATCCTCCGGATTGTAACTTCTTACACCAAATTCTCTTGCCATATCCATACCTTCTTTCAACATTTTTCGGGAGCGAAACAGCTTTACCTTCACTGCTTCTTTTGTCTTTCCAAGCTCATTTGCAATGTCAGCAATCTTTTTGTCGTCAATGTAGTAAGCGACAATGATTTCACGGTAATCCTTCGCGATAAATGCCAGTTCTCGACGCAATAACTGAAGATCTTCATGACGGATCATTTCATCGAAATCCTCTTTGTCATCTGCTAAGTCCAACTCGTCGGAAGATACACCGTACATTCTATCAGACTTAATTTTTTGGTGTTGAACCCATCTGCTGTATCGATTCCTTGCAATACGCCACACCCACGCTGAAAAATGAACCGGTATGGTGCCGCGTTTTAAAGCCTTCAAGATATTCAGAGTGATATCGGAAGCCAGATTCTCCGCTTCATCCGTGTTGCCGGTTTTTTTGAGGCAAAAATAAAACAGTTTTTCCATGTAGTCGGATGTAAAAGTGTCGATTAACTGTTTTGTTTGGTCAACCATTGCAGTTACTCCTTTTCGCTCCTTTTACTTAGATAGTGTGTAAGAATGGTGTTTGGTTACAAATATTTTCTAAAGATTCATAAGTTCTTTTAATTGTTTGGCTCGTTTGAAGCAAATTCGTAGTAATTCCTCCGGTGTTAAATGCTCATATCCTCTGTTGTTCACTTCAAGCGCCACCGGGCCTTTGTATCCGGCATCATTGATTTGCTTCATCACATTCGACCACTGACAGGTTCCGTCAAAAGGTAATAAATGTTGATCATCCGATCCGTCATTGTCATGTAAGTGCAATGCCATCAGCTTGGATCCGAACATGGATAACAAATCATCCTTCGGTGTGTGACAGTTATGGTGTCCGCTATCGTAGCAAAAGCCGATTCGTTTAGAATCAATTCCGTTCAATACAAAGGACAAATACTCGGTTTTCCGGGTGTTCTCCACTGCTATGTTCACACCGAGCCTTTCCCCTCCTTCGACAATCCGTTTGAAGCGGTCTAAACCTAACTTATTGAAAGGCGGAGGATTATCACTTTTTGATACATGCATAATCATGCAAGGTATTTCAAACAGGGAACAATCCTCTACACAACGTATCATGTTAGCAGCTAATGCTTCACCTTCTAAATTATCCAACCATATGTTGTTTATATCTTCAAAAGGAGTGTGCATGTTTTCTATGATTAATCCGGCCGATCGAGCATATTGTGGTTGTAATCGATAGTCAGCCTTGCCGTTTTCATCGCTCCACCAAATCATCACACCTTCAAATCCGGCTTGCTTGATTAAACCGTACCGCTCATAAATGGGCAAATTCAGCCCGAACCAATCAAAAATTGTGATCATATCATTATTCCTTTCAACTGTTACAACCGTTACAATCTCTACAAGCCGTTCCTTCTTGCGCGTTGAATACTTGTGTGTATAAGGTTTTGGCGGTAGGAGTCGTCGCTAACCCTCCTTCGGCGGTTTCTTTCAAGGTTACAGGCATGGCATCTCCCACTCGTTTCATGGCAAGTATGGTTTCATCCGCCGGGATGAGACTTTTTATTCCTGCCAACGCAAGTTGTGCGCCTACCAAGGCGTTCGCAACACCTGAAGCATTTCGATGGATGCAAGGAATTTCAACCAATCCTGCTACAGGATCACAAACCAATCCCAAAACATTTCCAAATGTAATAGAAACTGCATGGCCAATCATATCCGGTGTCCCGTTACACAACTCGACAATGGCAGCTGCAGCCATTGCGGCCGCTGTTCCACATTCCGCTTGGCAACCTCCTTGGGCTCCGGCGATATAGGCAACATTAGCCACTACCATTCCTATTGCAGATGCCGTGAACAAAGCCATAACGCAATCTTCTTCCGAAAACCCGTATTGCTTTTGGAAGGACAATAATGCCGCCGGCAAAATACCACAGGAGCCTGCCGTGGGTGCCGCCACAATACAGCCCATGGCAGCATTCCATTCACTGACCGCCAATGCACGAACCAATGCTTCAAAAAACACCCCTCCACTAATATCTTTACCGTTTTTACCGGCTTGTAATAATCGATAGGCATCGCCTCCGGATAAGCCGCTGACCGAACGCACCCCGGGTTGTATACCGCTTTCAACGGATTGCACCATAACAGAATAGGTTTCTCGCATCTTGTCAAACACTGCAGCTTGGCTGATTTCCATTTGGTTTGCTTGTTGTTCCAGCACAATTTCTGATACTTTTCTTTGGCTTTTATTTGCACATTCAATAATTTCAGCTATGGATTCAAATTTTAATTCTTCCATGATCCCTCCTAGTTCGGCATGATTAATGTAGAATGCAATATGTTAGGTAATTTCATGATGCTGTCATTGACGTCACGGTCGAGTGTTCCATCCACTTCTATAGTCATGACAGCTGTACCTCCTTTTTGGTTCCTTGAAAGACGAAAATTGCATATATTGACTCGTCTTGCACTTAACTTTTCCGTAACCTTGGCAATAGTCCCCGGAACATCCCGATGGATCACCACAAGAGTAACATATTGCCCCGTAAACGATACCGGTTGGTTATTGATACGAGTTATTTCCACATTACCGCCGCCAACAGATGCGCCTTGTATGGAAACACTCTTTCCACCGGCATCATAAAGAGTTATTACGGCGGTGTTCGGATGAGCATTTTCCAAATTGGCTTGAGAAATTGTAATAGACAAATTTTTTGCTTTCGCTATTTCCAAACTGTCACGTAATTTCGGATTATCCGGTTTCATACCCAGGATACCGGCAACAATGGCCTTATCCGTTCCGTGACCTTGATATGTCTTGAAAAAGCTCCCATACAACTTGATTTCCGCACAAACGGCAGGTTCTCCTAATAACAAACCTGCGATGAAACCGATCCGTGCCGCACCTGCAGTATGGGAACTGGAGGGACCCACCATGATCGGTCCTACAATGTCAAAAACATTCACATGAAACACGCCCTTTTATTCATATTTTCAATACATTCACATTATATCAAATTACTAATAGATTATCTAATGAAGAAAGACTTTAATAACTCAACATACTTTCCGGGATTGCTTGGTGTAACCTTTCAGCATATTTTCTCATGATCTTTATTTCTTTCTCTCCCGCAATGATCAGAACCTTGGCTTTTGAATTTGTAATCCGTTGATCCAAGTGGTAACGTCATGCACCGAGTGACAATCCGCCTATTGCAAACACCTTCCCGTTATATTTCTCATCAATATATTTTATGAGTTTTTCTGATGATAATCCGATTGAAGCCGTTCTTTAATTACCTGCAAAGACCAATCGGAACAAACCATCGCCATGTAATAGGATAACGGTGGGTATGATCTACTTGGTCATGGTGAAAGTCAATCGATAATGATTTTCCCTGGCATCTTCATCCGGTATAAGCCACTCAGAAGTAAAGTCCGTATAAAGACCGTTATATCCGGAAAACTCAATATCGCAAACAACCTCAACTCCTGCTTCCGTGAATCGGTAACTCTGAAATTTGTTATTCGAAATATGATCTGCGATTCGACGTAGTGCATTTGAAAACAAGCTCACTTCCTTTTGTGCACCAATGAAAGCATATGAAGCCAAAGTCATCTGCGTTTCATATGCACCAATCCGATCCTGATTGTCTTTCACTTCTATCTCAAATGAAACGTCTTTTACAAATCCGTTTTCCACATTGAAAACAAAATCCGGACTTTCACTGTAACCGATGATGATATAAACGGTTCCATCAAACTCTTTTTCCACCCATACTCCGTTTTCATTTAAATATTGATTTCCAAAGTCGATTCCATTGTACTTTGCGTAATAGTTATAATTCTCAACAAACTCCGATGCAGTAAGGTCTCCCCTGTTCGGTGGTAACAACTGAGCAGAATGGATTATGATTGAGACAAAGAACAAAGCGGCATATATGCCGACAAATATCGCTCCGCGATACCATTTTGTATCCTTGATGGTATAGGATATGTATTCGTCCCAAGGTTGTACTTCTTTTTCTCTACAAAAGATGTAGCTTTTCCAAAGGCGAACAATGTTATAAACGGGGATATTCAACCCCAACCCCCGGCTTACAACTCCCCACGTCCGAACCAAGCCTTCTTGATAGGTTAATCTTCTGTCTTCACCGTATTCGATCCGAAGCCCGAAGATGGCCTTTCCAAGAGAAGAACCGAACAAATGAAGCCACAAAGGTTCCAAAAACAACAAGATGAAAACGGCAATCATTGAATCGATCAATTGTCCTGTGTTACTTCGAGAGGATAAATTCACATGAAAAACAAGCCCGAGAATAGCCGTCCATATGATTCTACAAAGAAAAAGGTCTGTCATTCTGGCGAAAAAGCGACGCCAAGGATAAAACACTTGTGACGGTAATAAATCACCTGTGGTGGAAAAATAGGAACTGTTTGATTCTTTCTCTTCATCCCGGATCCGATCAAGATATTGAGTTGCATCCAAATTCGAAAAGGTCGTTTTCTCTTCTTTAATAGCGCGACATACCTTTTGTGCATAAGAAGCATTATTTTTTTCAGTTTCCAACTTCTCGATCTGCTCTGATAACGTCTCGGATAAGTCCTTGCTACCTTTTATGAGTAATTTAATTTCATCCAAAGAAATATGAAGACTACGAAGCAATTTAATCCGCAACAAAACTTGAAGATCTTCTTCGGAATAATCCCTATATCCATTTTCCAAGCGCTTGGTTGTTAAAAGACCTTCTCGTTCATAAAATCTTATATTCCCTCGATCCATACCGGATAACGATTCAATTTCTTTTATTAACAAATTTATGTACCTCCATTTACTCATTATGATAAACCATGAATCCACTTTACAGTCAAGTTAATTTTATTGTTTTGTATGAAAAGCAAGAAAGAGATTGCAGTGATCCATTACTTGCTATAAAATTACAGTAATTAAACAAAAAACAGGAGTCAAGTCATGAATCAATCCGTTTGTATACCATACAGTTTCTTAGTTGTTGTGGATGATGTGGGTTGGTGGTGCGGAAATGACCACAGGTTTAAGAATGGACCGTCACGCTCCGGAATTGAACGAAGACACACGATAGAAGATTACAAGGCTATTATCGAGCTGGGTAAACACTTGGATATGCGAATCAAGTGTGGTTTTGTCGTTGGCGAATGGGATAGAAAAAATACACTGGCATATATAAGAAACTCTAACAAGCATGGTGCCGATTGGGATAACGCATCAAGACTTGATCCTCAAATTGACGAAGTCCGGGATTTGATCAATGCAAACAGTGAGTATATGGAGCTTGCCATGCACGGATTGGTGCACATGTTTTGGGATGACAACGGAAAAATACAATATGCCGAGTTTTATCAAAGTGATGAAAAGTCGGGTAAGAACCGAATGACGCCTGCTGATATCGTAAGGGAGCACATAGAAGCCTATTTTGACATTTTGCAACAAAACAACTTAACTACTAATATTAAGAGTTTTATACCACCCTGCTTTCGATATACATACTCTCAAGAAGATGATCAACTTTCTGCGATTCTCACTGAATATGGCATACAATATATTTCTACGCCTTTTTCGAGTATGCAATTTGCCGGTGAAGAAAAACCGATTGATGTCGGTGTGGAAAACGGAATCATAACAGTTGACAGAACAAGAGATTTAACTCGTTGGGAGCAAGTGGATGCAAAAACCCCTGACTATATAAAAAAGAGTTATTACGGGATGCACTGGCCGAACTTTTTAAATATGGATCCTGAAAAAAACATGGTGTCTGTAAGCAAATGGATCGAGTATTTTAACAAGTACAAAGAACAATTTGATATCATGCCGGCAAAAGACAATGCTCAAGGTTCCACTCAGGCGTTGTATAAACGGTTTACTGGCATTACATTTCATCAAGGTTCCATTGTACTGGATTTTACTAATGTTGATGGACAAAATGCAACCGGGCTGTGTGATTCCTTTTACTTGAATGCACAGAATCATATCACCCTAAACGCCGATGATTCTATAAACTTAACCACCCACAAAGTCCATGCAGACCATACAACATACACGGTCAAAAGGAAAAAACCTTTTTCTGTACAATCCGTTATACTTATAGAGCCTTGACAGTGTCACGCTCTGCAGCAAGTGCGTCCGGCACAACCGTTCTTTCCCAAGCAATACCACTTAAGGAGTATGGAGGATTATGCTTGTTTACTTTTCTCGATTTTCTCTGCCAGTTCATTCAAATAGGTCCATCGTGACATAGCCTGCTCTAATCGTTGATCAAGTTGCTCCTTCTCTGTAACCAATTGTTCCAACTTTACAAAATCACTTGAAGAATCAATCATCTGTTTTTCTACAATCATCACATCGTCCTCAAGCTTTTCTATTAAATCGTCGATCTGCTCAAATTCCCTTTGTTCCTTAAAAGTAAATTTAAGGGATCTGTTCTTAGATATTTCATTTCTTTCGTCGGACTTATTCCTTGTTTGTTTATGGTCAGAGCTCTCTTGATGATCTTGCCGCTTTTTAACCAGCTTGTAATAGTCGGAATAATTTCCGGAATACCGTTTTATAACACCGTCACCTTCAAAGGAAAAGATGTCATCCACTACCTTATCAAGAAAATATCGGTCATGGGATACGACAATTACCGCGCCGGGAAAGTCTTCAAGATATTCTTCAAGAACAGTCAGCGTCTGAATGTCCAAATCATTTGTAGGTTCGTCCAGCATCAAAACATTCGGAGCACTAATAAGAACCTCTAAAAGATGCAGCCTCCTTTTTTCTCCTCCTGAAAGCTTGGAAACTAAAGTCCATTGAAGGCTTTGTGGAAACAAAAATCTTTCCAGCATCTGTGATGCACTTAATGACCCATCATCGGTAGTAATCAATTCAGCCTTCTCCTGAAGATATTCGATCACTCTTAGATCACTCTTTTCCATATGGCTGTTTTCTTGAGAGAAGTAACCAATTTTTACTGTTTCCCCGATTGAAACTTCTCCCTTATCCGGTTCGACACTACCGGCTAATATTTTCAATAGAGTTGATTTACCGATACCGTTAGGACCGACAATTCCGATTCTGTCCTCTCTTAACATGGTATAGCTGAAATTCTTTATAATCTCCCCACAGGGGAATGCTTTGTTAACATTCTCAACCTCAATGATCTTTTTACCCAAACGTGAAAAGCTTATCTTCATTTCAATATCGGTATTCTCAATGGTTTCTTGCTGCTCCGTAAGCTTTTCAAATCTGTCTATTCTGGCTTTCTGTTTGGTAGAACGTGCCTTGGCTCCTCTTTTGATCCACTCAAGTTCTCTTCTGATCAGGTTTTGTCGCTTTCTCTGTGAGGCTTCTACCAGTTCTTCTCTATGGGCCTTCAGCTCCAAGTAGTTGGAGTAGTTGGCTTGATAGCTGTACAGCTTGCCACCCTCTAGCTCGATCATTCTGTTCACAGCTCTGTCAAGGAGGTATCGATCATGGGTTACCATCAATAAGGCGCCTTTTCGCTTATTCAAATAGTTTTCAAGCCATTCTGCCGCGTCATGATCAATGTGGTTGGTAGGTTCGTCTAAAATCAATAAGTCGGCAGGGGTTATGAGTGCACTTGCAATAGCAATTCTTTTTCTTTGTCCGCCGGATAATTTGCTCACATCAGCTCGAAAATCGGTAACCCCCAACTTTGTCAAAATGCTTTTAGCTTCAAATTCAATTGACCAGGCATCAAGGCTGTCCATCCTTTGCGTTAGCTCAATCAATTTTTTTGCACATTCCTCGTCATTTGGGTTTTCTCTTATTCTTTCTTGGGCATCTTCATATTCTCTCATTAGTTTCATAACAGGTGAGTTACCTTTGAAAATCTGCTCAAGTACTGTGGTTCCGTCGATAAAATCAGGGTTTTGGGGTAAGTACTCTATTTTTATATCATTAGAATAGATGATATTCCCGGCATCGTAAGGCTCGATTTGGGCAAGAATTCTTAGTAAGGTTGTTTTTCCGGTGCTATTTGCACCGATCAGGCCAACCCTCTCCCCTTCATGGATGCTAAAAGATATTTCATTAAATAATGTTCTTTCACTATAGTTTTTTGATATTTTTTCCGCAGATAAGATCATAAATCTCCCTAGTTAATTCAATTTTATATGATAAAAACTTTCATGACTGTTTTACATATTGTATCATCATACAACAATAAACAAAATAACACAAAGAGCATGAACAGGTCAAATCACATAAAAGCAGGATAGCGTTAATCAATGAGATGCTTTAGAATACCTTCCGGATTGTTTAGAAATTGTCTTGTTAACGTGTAATGCTCCGTTTCTTTGTATGGTGTTAGCCCGATTTCTTCTTCAGTCAAAACATAAATATCTGCATCAGGGTAGGAGAGTAAAATGGGTGAATGAGTTGCAATGATAAACTGGGAATTGTTCTTCACCAATGCATGGATCAAAGCCAAAAGAGTCATTTGACGTGAGGGCGAAAGTGCTGCCTCCGGTTCATCAAGCAAATACAAACCATTTCCGAAAAAACGGTTTTGTACAAGAGATAGAAAGCTCTCACCGTGAGATTGCACATGAAGGGACTTGCTTCCATATGCTTCTTTGATCTTTGCGTCAAAAGACGGTTCTGCGTCCATCCGTTCAATTTCCGTAGCAACATTATAAAAACTCTCAGCTCTCAAAAAGTAACCGTCCTTAGGGTGCCGAATCCCTTTGCCTAAGGTGATGGATTGATGAAGGTTCGAATGGGTTGATTGTGTTTGAAAATTAAAATTTCGGGAGCCCCCTTCTGCATTAAAACCGTAATTTATAGCAACGGCTTCCATAATTGTGGACTTTCCGGTACCATTTTCACCAACAAAAAATGTAACGGCTTTATTGATCTTAAGTTCTTGAAGATTTCTCACAACAGGTAAACAATATGGATACATTGATTCGTCGCAATGATCTTGTTTTCTTTTAATGCTTTGTATAAACAACCGGTTCATTCTAAATGTCTCCTCCCACAGCATATTATAATCTATAAAGTAACAAATACAAATTGCAATTGTTTTTTTTACCGATATAATAGTATATAGAAAAAGAAATGTTGTGACGAGGTACTTTTCATGGCAAACAAAATCATCGAAGACAGATTGATTTTCATACAGAAAGAACCAATGAGGGAGAAAATCGTCGATGTACGGAGGGTATCCCTATGAAGAAACCGATTAACCCCCGTCTATTATCTGTTGTTTCTTTTTCTTTTGTCTTCGCTTATCTGTTGTCCTTTTTGTTTGAAGGGCAAGTGCTTTACAGTATTATTGATGTCTACGGCGTTAATGCACATCCATACATACTTTCTGCAATCATTGCACATCTTGCAGGTTTGCTTACCTGCGGTTTTTTTATAAAATCCCAACAGGCGGCAAAACACACAGTTGCAGTGGGTATGTTAATCTGTATACTCGCAACTATACCCTTTTTCTTTGCACCGTCTATTCTATGGATGTTGGCGTTGATTGTTTTAGGATTTTTGGCCGGTTGGACAGTAGCTATCTGGGGATATTCCTTAAAAGCTTTTACACTAAAAAACGAAAGAATCAAATCCTGCGCCGATGTACTTATATATTCAAATATAATTATGATAGTAGTCAATGTAGTGGCCATGAATGCATCCCCTATGATCGGATTGCTTCTCGCCATGCTATGCCTTGTGATCGGCAGCGTCCTCTCCTTGCAATTGCCTGTCGATGTAAATGAAGTAACATTAACAGAGATGAACCACAAGCCTGTTAGTGATTTAAAGAAGCCGTTATTGGTGCTATGCTTGTTTGTTGTCATCATCACAATCAATTCAGGGCTTATGTATCAGGTCATCAACCCGGCATTCGAACACTTGACCGGTTTGGTTAGCTGGTTTTGGGCCCTCCCATATATTATAGCTCTCGCTTTTATGAGAAATTTTCCCCTCCATAACAAAATGCACCGCTCCTTGTTCCTTTATATCGGCATGGGTATGATTATAGCGGCATTCATTACTTTCATGCTACTCGGACGGGAAGCCATTGATTACCTTGTGGTAGATACGCTGATGCTTGGTGCTTGCGGTATATTTGATCTTTTCTGGTGGAGTATCCTCGGAGAAATGCTCAGCTATACGAAAAATCCGGCCAAAGTGTTCGGAATCGGCCTTTCAGCCAATGTCCTCGGTGTTCTCCTTGGTGATGTGCTAGGTGTCATCATTACCTCAATTCATCTGTCTAAAGCGGAAGTTGCGGTAATGGCACTGACCGTAGTATGCATCACTCTCGTGATGCTACCTCCATTGAACAAACAGCTTCTTTTGTTGTTGAAAAGCCATGTTTACTTGAATTCTTTTGACCTGATGGATAAAGACCGACAAGAAGGAATTTTGAACCAATCGCAAATGAAAGATCCCCTCACCGAACGTGAACAAGAGGTATTACAAGTCATTCTTTCAGGAAAATCCAACAAGGAAATTGCCGCCATGTTGTTTATCACAGAAAGCACCGTCAAGACACATGTACGCAACATATTTTCCAAATATGACGTTAGCAGCCGTGCAGAGCTAATCACCACTCTTTTGAAGAATCATACCGATTCATAATGATTATTCGCCTCTCATACCAAAGTATGAGGGGCTTTTTTTACAAAATCATTCTTTTGGATGATGATTGCAAGCTCTTCCTTTCATATTATGGTATCAAGAATAGGAGGTGAAGCCAAAGGGTGGAATCCATAAGAAGAAGACGGCTCATATTTGTGTGGATCTTCATTGTCTGCATTCTTTTTACCTTGTTATTCGTTGTAATCCAAAAAACAAAGATGATGGTTGTTTGCGTTTTATTGAGTATCATCTCCTTCGTTTTATTATATCAACAAAATCGGTTATATAGTACGGCGAAATTGATTTATGACAATCGGATTCTTACTGTTCCATCCTCCATTGTCACAACTCATAACAGTACCGAAAAAAGAATGACAGAAGAAACCATTGTGTCCACATTCGGCCTGATCCTTGGAAATAAGGTCTATAAATGGGGATGCGACGGTATCAGGGGAGTTCGTTTGAACAATGTTCAGATGGATCATGAGCATATACGGTTGATTTTCGGGGCGGAGAATAAGAAGTTTCATGTGGAGCTTTTACACAGTTTATCTGATAAACAGAAAGTCGCGGAGATTGCAGAAAAAATTCGCCACGAAACCGGTGTACAAACTCAAATTACGGATTGGTAAAACAAGGAGAAATTAATGATTAAAAAAATATTTTTCATGTTGATTACAATAATGTTATTGACGGTTGGACTAATAGGATGCGATAAAACCGTTATGGTGGAAAACGGATTGATTCAAGTAGGTGGAACGACTGTAGATTTTGGTAAAAACTATGTTCCTGAAGGTGATATCCCTTCATTGAAAACAATCAAGACCGAAAAAACCGAAGAAGAAAGCGGCTTATCTTCGGAACTTTATGAGCTTACATTACCTGAAGATTACACACAAAATGTGACTGTCACCTTCCCCTTACCAAAAGACTATACCGGATCGGATGACGAAGCACTCCTTGTCGGCATAGGGATCGAGTGTAAATATGACAACGGCTACGTGGGAATAGAGTACTTGTATATACCTTGCGATGTTACGGACAAAACTGCAAGTGCAAGCTTTATACCGAAAGAGCTGACCCAAGCTCCTATTTACACCGGTGCAAGGGAAGGTAACGCTACCGCTATAAAAAAGACGGTGTTGAAGATCGGCCTTTTTACCTCCGCCATCTACTATGAAAAGGATGGACATTTCCGCCTTTATTATCCTACCAAATCACAAGGTAAGTTTTTTTATGGCCTGGTTGGCTCTTCCGGATTAAAAGAAATCCTTGACGATCTGGAAAAGACATATGAGAAGTACAAATCCCTTGGTTATCAATATGGTGGGGATGATTTCCCCATGAATGTACATATCAAAAAGATCAACGATGCAGGATCTTACCATCCCCTCTTTGGCGACATTACATTGAATATTGGTAATTTCACCGGTAAATATAAGTCCGGTTCTCTTGATCCTTTAATGTGGCATGAGTTTTTCCATTATATTCAAAGTTGCTATACCGGTATATTTGCTTCTAGTGACTGGATTGATGAAGCCACCGCTTCCTATTATGAGGCAAAAGCCTCCGATGTCTCATACACCTCACTCACATCACAATACTTTGAAAAGCAGTTTGTCAGCGCATTGCCTTCTGAAGACACGGCTCAAGACGGTTATGCCCGCTCACCGTTAATATCTTTCTTGAGTAAAAGAATAGGTAATGAAACATGGATCAAATCTGTTTATGAAAAAGGCGGAACACAAGAAGCATTAATCTCTATTGTCAAAGATCCTTCCGGATGGGCTCACGAATACTATACCGCTTTAGCTTTAGGCCAGATCGGGCAAGACAGCACCTATGTACTTCATAAGAATATCAGCACAAATGGCTATGGTCAGGATGTGGGCACTACATTAAAATTAAACATTCCGAAAGAAGATGAACAGGCAAAAAACAAAAGCAACGATGAGATTGTCCTAGGTACAACCTGCATAACGATGAACGGTCAAGGATGTCGACTTGTGGCCATAACAGTTGACGATAAAGAGCTTAAAAATCTCCCGGACTCCATAGACCCGATTGTTGAATGCAAAGGTGCTTCCGTTTCGGTAATCTCCGCCATAGGCCGCAATGCAAAAAACAACGGCAACACACTGACCGGGCTAAAAGATTCTGCTGATAAAAATACTGTCTACCTTGTGGCTGTCACTTCACAGTCGGCCGTAGGAACTTCCGAAAAGTTTGATGTGAAGGTTAAGCTGGCTTTTGAGAAGACAGACTTTTCAGGCACATACACAGGAGTTCTACAAGTAAAAGAATCCGGGGCTGACATTGATGTAACAACTGTGGTTTTATATGAAAAGGATTTTGGCGACGGAGCCTATTACAACATTGTTTGCAGCAAAGATGACGGCGACAGCAAGTACATTAACGGCAGTTATTTCGTCCGCTCTAATGGTGAGGCCAACATTGCCGGTGCACAATTTGTCTTCTCGCCGGACGGGCAATCTTTTTCTGCAACCATGAATGACTTTAGCGGTAAAGCTTGGGGAACCATCAGCGGAGCAAAATAGACAGATTCATTTAAGGTCTATGGAGGAATCATATTATGTTTTGTCAACGCTGTGGTAATCATGTATCGGAAAGCTCCGCCTTTTGCTCCGAATGCGGAGCAAAGATACAGCAAAGTAATGGATCCTTAGCTCCACAGGAAAGTCCTAATGTGCAACAATTAAGTCTTGTGGGTTTTTCAAGCCGGTACAACCATCCGGAAATACTAGCGGCGGCACAGAAAAACAGGAAGACCTTCGTAGGTTGTGCATGGATTTTGGTGTTCGTTCCCCTCATCGGCTTTCCAATCGCCGGACTTCTCATGGATGATTTTCCACTTGGAGAAGCGGTTGTGGTGGGGGGTGTGATATCGTTAGTAATGTTAGCATTCAATTTGTTTTTTCTACGAAGTGTTAAAAAGCCCATATGGGACGGTACTGTAGTCAATCAATACAATAAAAAACGATATGAGAATAGGGTTTCGGAGGAAAGCAGCACCACCTATACGGAATACACCACTGTCATCAAAACCGATGCAGGTAAGAAAAAGACCATTGTTGAAAAGGATAGTAGGCGGTTTATGTATGACTATCTTTCTGTAGGAGATCGGGTGCGTTTTCACCCTATGTTCTCCACATATGAAAAATTTGACAAGTCAAAAGACCGCATCATTTACTGTAATGTTTGTGCTATGATGAATTCCATGAACAATGATCGCTGTGAACGATGCAAAAATCTATTGTTTAAATAAAAGGAGAATTGCCATGAAACGGTTTCATACATAAACTGAAGCGGTTGAATTTGCCGCAAGCATTTGCACCAACCGGATATTTTCCTATTCGAATAAGGAAGGTTACGACAGAGAGACTCCGCTTGCAATCGCTAAAATCCATTATGAGGAAGCCCTCATAAAAGGTAGTAACCGGCAACCGGTTTTGCGGTAAATGCGGCAAACGGCTGTGTTAAACTAATTTTTGAAGGTGATGTCATGAGCGAAAAAAGAGGTTCAGGGATACTATGGCGGATTTTAATTTCAACCGTTGGTGTTGCTCTTATCTTGATTGCGGTTGTGAATATATTGTTGTTTTTCTTTGGTGATACAGCCTTTGCAAGTGTATCTACAAGACGAGTCGGGGGAGCAGACGATAACAGACCGGTAAGTCAAAGATATGAATGGTCCTTAGATTATACCTTTTCGGATAAGAACGGAACAACGCATAACGGACATACAACACGCCGAGGCAGTGACATGTCCGTAAAAACAGATACTCGCGTATATTACTTTTCTTTTGCACCATTTCTAAAATCATTAGAAAGCGAAGCCGAACCTAACTTGTCACAGCCTGTGTTGGTGATCATCGGAGTGTTCCTTATTTACGCGATGAACAAAAAGATGAAACAATCTATTCCCTAGCAAAAAACCCGCTGATTTTGTGAAAAAAATCAACGGGTTAAATCTCTTTATTCACTTGCTTTTTTTATACTGCTACAAGCTATAGCCGAGGGACAGCCTGTACAGTGACCACAGTAGTTTTTCGCTTTTAAATTCTTCACTTGTCGATAAATCAAGTATCCGGTATACCCCGCGATGACAACTCCTATTACAATTGCTAACATATATATTCCCCCTTTCTTTTTGGTAACGATTTTTATGAGATTTATAGCCGTCATTTACATGAATAAGCCTGCTATTTGATAAAACAGTACGGATGCCAGCCAAGCAAATACCAACTGGAACAAAAATACAAACATTGTCCATTTTACTGATTTGAGTTCTTGTGCAATTACAGCAAGAGCCGCAATACACGGAGTGTAATACAGTATAAAAATCATCATGGAGTAGGCATTAATTGCCCCAAATCCCATAGCCCCAAGTGTTTGCTGCATTGTACTAAGTCCTATTGCAGAGTCAATGTTAGCGATACCAAACAAGATACCCATACTTGACACTACCACTTCCTTCGCTGCTAAACCGGCGATTAAGGATACACCCATCTGCCAGAATCCAAGGCCTGCCGGCGCAAGGATCGGCACTAAGAACCGCCCGATGATGGCTCCAAAGCTTTCGGACATATCTTCTACATAACCGGTTGTCCCGGTTTTTAAGACAAACCACAAAATGACAGATGCCAAGAAAATGGTTGTTCCTGCTTTGGACAAATACGCCTTGATATTTTCCCATACATAAATCGAAATACTGTATGCATTGGGTTTCTTGTATTCCGGAAGTTCAATTAACAACTGATTAACAACAGGGCTTTCTTTCGGAGCTTTTGCTTGATCCGCTTTGTTTTCAATCTTTGTTGTAACATATGCCGTGAAAAGGCCTGCAACAAATCCTATAATGTACATTGAAAAAGCAGCTAAAGTCGCATATTTACCAAAAAACATACCGGATAACAAAACATAAATCGGTATTTTAGCGCTACAGGACATAAATGGTGTAATAAGGATGGTTTTTAGTCGATCTCTTTGATTTTCTAATGTTCTAGCCGCCATGACGGCTGGAACGGTACAACCGAATCCAAGTAGCATGGGTATAAATGCTCTTCCCGATAAACCGATTTTATTCATCGTCCCATTCATGACATAGGTGACCCTTGCCATATAACCGCTATCCTCTAAAAACGCTAATGCCAAAAACAATATAGCTATATTAGGTAGGAACGTTAAGATGGTACCAACCCCGGCGACAATGCCGTCTATGATCAAGGATGTCAGAACAGGCCCTGTATTGACTGTTAAAAGCCCTTCTTCCACCCACCTGCCGAAGTGATCCAGCCAGCCTTCAAATACCCCTTTTACAGAGTCACCCACAGCAAATGTTAACAAAAACACAAAACCCATAATCCCTACAAAGATGGGAATTCCCCAAACTCTATGGGTAAGTATGCTGTCTATTTTATCTGTAAGCTGTGCTCTTTCTTGTTTATTGACAAGAACCTCTTCTACAATGTCTTCTATAAGGTCATATTTTTCTTTTATAATTTCTGACTCATAACTTTGATCTACGATATCAGAAACATCGATGGGACAGCTTTCCATGATCTCGCTATCATTTTCCAACAACTTAATAGCATAAAAGCGTGTATTCGTCACTTGAGGATCGTGTTCTTTAAGCCTTTGTGTGATCTGTTCTATTTTATCTTCAATAACTTCGTTATATACAACCACTTTGGTATTCGGATAGATTTCCTTGTGGTGAGATACTGCATGCATCAGAATATCTAACCCGGTTTTTTTCGTCGCGGAAACCGCAACCACCGGAATTCCCAGCATTTCCGGTAAACGATGTAAATCAATCTCCATCCCTCTGTCCTCAACAATATCCATCATGTTGAGTGCCAAAACCACCGGTTTACCCATTTCAATTAGTTGCAAAGTCAAATATAAGTTTCTCTCAAGGTTAGAAGCATCGGTAACATCAACAATGACATCTACCTCATCACTTAAGATAAATTGTCGGCTGATCTTTTCCTCTAACGAATATGAAGTCAAGCTGTATATACCGGGTAAATCCACCAATTTATATACATGATTGTGGTATTTAAATGCACCTTCTTTTTTCTCTACAGTAACCCCCGGCCAATTGGCAACTTTTAATCGAGCACCGGTGTAAGCATTAAAAAGTGTGGTTTTACCGCTATTCGGGTTCCCTATAAAGCCGATATTTAATTCTTCAGCTTCCCGCCCACAATGCAATACTTTATTTCTTTGTGTATTTACTGACATTTGACCCACCTGCTTTGCTTTGTCAGGCACTTTTCTCTTTTACCTATACCTTTACCACTACCGTCTCTTAATCCCATACCGCGCCCTTTTTTTCTCTTCCTTATATCCGATGCGGTTACTTCTCGAACAGTGATAACTTTTGTTAATTCTTGACCAATAGCAAACCTTGTGCCTCTGAGCATAAAAATAACGGATCCGTCTAAAGCTTCATTAACTTTACGAATCATGGTTCCCTCTATTAGGCCCATGGCCTCTAGCCTTCGCTTTACCGGTTGTTTAAGCTCTGTTTTTTCAGTTATGTACTCTTTTCCGTTCTTGGCCTCATTTAAAGTCATCTTATCCCTCCTCATAAAAATAATTAAGTTTCCCCTGGCTAACTTTTAAGGTAAAAAATTTTGCACTTGATATATGCAATTTGTTATGATCCGGTCTTCTCTATATAATCCTCTATGGCTTCTAACATTGCATCGGTAATAATGTGTTCCATTCTACAAGCATTGATCGAAGCTTCTTTTGGAGAAAGATCCAGAGATTCTTTCAAAAATTGCGTGACAATGCAATGTTTATGATATATTTGCTTTGCCACATCTTTTCCTTTTTCCGTTAAAGTAATATGTCCATAACTTTCTTTGTTAATGAGGCCTTCATCCTTCAAACGATCCATTGCCTTTGTTACACTAGGCTTTGTTATGTCCAAATGCTCTGCGATTTCAACCACATGAGCATGACCGTGATTATTTTCAAGGATATATGTCGTTTCCAGATACATCTCCACTGATTTATTATATTTCATAAAGTCCTCTTCCATTCATTATCATTTAATAAGTTAGCTTTTGCTAACATTTATAAAATACCATCTTACCGCATCTTTTGTCAAATGATTTTTATATTATTTTGTTAAATTTTTTTAGTATCTTTCTATGAAACGAGTTTTATATTATCAAAATAGTTCCACAAAGTATTATTCCTTCTGCCCTTGCTTTGGGGATGGATTTATACCAAGGTAAATCATAAGGGCGGCTTTTAAAAACTTTTGAACAATTCATACCTTGGGCTTCTGCAATGCCTTATTGTCCGGTTCATTAAGATTATACATCATGTTTTTCTTTAGATAATGCACAACTTCCTATCAGGGTGGTGCATTCTATATCTCCATCTTAAATTTGCTCGTGCACATCCGCTTTGCTATGAATATACTGTATTGATATCGAATAACCATATAAGGAGGAATATATGAATGATCGTGAGATTTTCATAAATATGATTAATGACAACTTGAACGAAATGAATGGCACAATCGACTGTCTATATATTACCACAAGTATCTGCGCCAAGAACAAGCTTTTAAACCGCCTGCGTAGAAACATGTCCAATATTAACTTAATGTTACAAGGTTTACGAAACGGCGAAAGCATGAGCAGCCCTCCGTCCATTGCCGAGAGATTATTCACAATGCAGGATTTATCAAGGTATAACGGCAGGGATGGAAATCCGGCATATATTGCAGTAAACGGTGTGGTGTATGATGTAACGAGCAATGCCGCCTGGGGCGGAGCCACCCATTTTGGTTTGTCTGCGGGAACCGACGTAACGAGTCAGTTCGCCTCATGCCACGCAGGTCAGCCAATCCTCAGCAAATTAAAAGTGGTTGGGAAGTTGGTAGAATGAATAAAGTAAATAACCCTTGCCTGAATTACTCAACGAGACTGAAAACGGCCTCTGTGCTTGTTCACAAGGCCATAGAAGCTATTAAACATAAGGACATACAAAAAAGAAATCTGATATGGCTTGAACTGACCGGATGCTCCGGGAACATCATCTCCCTTCTCAATGGGGCAAATCCGGACTTCAAAAGTCTTGCATCTCAAATGGTGAATTTCATATACGACAACAGTCTGATGGCCGCAGAAGGTGAAGCTGCCATGGAAAAACTATACAGTATGACCGGAAGGGATTATATATTAGCGGTTGAAGGCGCCGTCTCTACCAAAGACAACGGTTTGTACAATATAATCGGAAGATGGAAAGGGCATCCGGTAACCGCATACGAGGTTATCAAGGAGTTCGGGGAACAGGCAGCTTACGTCATCGCGGTGGGAACTTGTGCTTCCGACGGGGGTATTTCCGCGGCAAGGCCGAATCCGGCGGGATGCATCGGAATTCAGGATATGCTCGACAGAAAGGTCATCAAGTTGCCGGGTTGTCCATGTCATCCGGATTGGTTTATGGGAACATTGGCCTATGTCATGCTTTTTGGAGAACCTGAGACGGACAACCGACAGAGACCGCTTATGTTCTACAGCACACTGATCCATGACATCTGCCCCCGAAGACCATATTTTGATCAAGGAATCTTTGCCTCAAAGCTTGGAGAGAAAACATGCATGTTTAAGCTTGGATGCAGAGGACCGGTCACAAGGGTGGACTGCCCCATCCGGAAATGGAACGATCGCGTAAATTGGCCCATTGGCGACAACACACCTTGTATAGGCTGTGCTATGTTTGGGTTCCCGGATCAAATGGAGCCTTTTATCAGCTACGATACAACATAAGAGAGGTGATAAAAACGAAGAAAATTGTCATCAACCCGGTTACCCGAATCAGTGGGTTTATGGAAATAAACGCCGACATAGATAACAATATTGTGGAGGACGCACGGACAGAGGGTCTGCTTTTCAGAGGATTCGAAAAAATGTTGGAGGGAAGAAGCCCCTTAGATGCCGTATATTTTACACAACGGATTTGCGGGATTTGTTCTGCTGCGCACTCCGTCGCTTCCACGATGGCTTTGGAAGACGCGTTAGGCATCCACATTTCAGAACAGGGCAGATATTTACGGGATATCATTCATGGTTGTGAGTTTTTGCAAAATCATATCAGGCATTTTTATCAATACACCGCACCGGATTTCATCAAGTTTCCGGAAGGTAATACCCTATTTGAAACGGATCACACAGATTTCAGGCTGCCGCAGAATAAAAATGATAGTGTTGTCGGTCACTACTTTGATTCTCTTGAGTATAGTAGAAGCGCACATGAAATGCTTGCAATTTTAGGCGGGAAAGCACCTCATAACCATGGAGTTTTCATCGGCGGGATCACTACACAGGCTACTTTGGAGAAAATATCGCGGTTGCGTTCTCTAATTGTGGGTATCAGGCGATTCGTCTGCGAAAAAATGATCCCGGATGCCTATACAATTGCCGAATACTATCATGAATATTTTAGCATCGGTGGAGGATACGGGAATCTTCTCACCTTCGGTTGCTTTAACGGATACGAAAGGCTGGGCTCACTATACGTCAAACCATTAGAATACAGCGAGGGCAAAATAAATGAACTATATCCCGGAGAAATTACCGAAACCGTTTATTCATCATGGTACACAGCAAGACCGGAAACCTATATGCCCTTTGAAACCATTCCGGAACCGGACATAAAAAAAAGCGGAGCCTATTCCTGGGTGAAAGCACCACGTTACAGGGGGCTTGCTTATGAGGTGGGACCACTGGCAAGAATGTGGCTTAGCGGTGATTACCGGAACGGGATATCCACAATGGATCGGACGTTAGCCCGAGTCTTGGAAGCAAAAAAGATTGCAAATATCATGCTGACCTTACTTGATCATCTCATTCCGGGAGTGGAAGTTCAGAAAGAATATGATATTCCACATAGTGCCTATGGGGCAGGCCTGATCGATACAACCCGGGGCGCATTAGGGCATTGGGTGAAGATAGAAAACCAAGTAATTTCACTCTACCAGATCATAACACCGTCCGTTTGGAACCTTTCCACCAGAGATCGAAACAATTTACCGGGGCCGGGAGAAAAGGCAATGATCGGTACGATGATCATAAATCCCGACTCTCCGGTTGAACTTGGGCGAATCATACGCTCATTTGATCCCTGCGTTTCCTGTGCCACACATGTCTACTCGAAAGGTAACCTGATTAAGACCATGCAGGTGGTGCCATGAAACGAGTTCTTGTAATCGGAATCGGCTGTCTTATGATGATGGATGATGGAATCGGATCACGGGTCGTGGAAGCCCTTGAAAGCGAAATGTGCAAGCATAATATAGCATCTTTTGCCGGAGAAACGGATTTTCAATGCTGCTTTGATGAAATAAAGCCGGGGGATCTTGTGGTTATCATCGATGCCATGGTACAGGGCAATCAGCCGGGAAGCATCGACATTATGCTTCTGAGGGATGTTTTTGAAAATCTCAGAAAATTTCGTTCGCAACATGAATTCAGTCTTTTCGATCTCATTAAACTACACGCACCCCAAACGGAGGGTTATTTAATCGGCATCGAACCGGCTGAGATTAATTTCGAGCTTGACCTCAGCGCGCCCCTAAAAGAGCTCTTTGATCAGATTTGTTCTAATGTGTTAAACACAATCTTACATATAAAGGAGGAAGCAGAGGATGCATGATACGCACCTGATTGAAAAAATATACCAATCCATCATTGCCCTTTGTGAGCAAAATGGAATTACCCGGGTAAACAATATAGCGATCGAAGTGGACCAGTGTAGCCATATTGAGGCAGAGCATCTGTTAGCTCATCTGGTAGATCGAGATAATACGATTTTCGGTGAATGGACCTCCGTTCATATGGAATATAAGCCGTATGAAATGCTTACGGCGGTTATCAAAAGAATTGACGGCACCAAAGAGTGAATGATGTAAAACGAACTATCATTACTTTGACCGGAATTGTCCAAGGAGTCGGGTTCCGTCCTTTTGTTTACAGAACGGCATGCAGACTTGGGCTTTTCGGATGGGTTGAGAATCAAGGATCCAAAGTTATTATTGATGTTGAAGGGCCGGAAGAAAACATCCGTTCCTTTATTTGTGCTCTGAAAAACGAAAGCCCGAAAAATGCCGAAATTGCCGAATTTGATATGAGAGCACAACCGTTTCTCGGTTATACCGACTTTTCCATCAGAGCAAGCACAGTGGGGGTGAACACGGCGAATTTTTTATCCGGAGATATTGCTGTTTGTGAAAGTTGTATGAAAGAGTTCAATGCGCCCGGTAATAAGCGATATGAATACCCGTTTATCTGTTGCACTCATTGTGGGCCAAGGTATTCCATAATCAAGAGACTTCCGTACGATAGAAATAACACGACAATGGTGGAATTTGAAATGTGTCCGCAATGCGAGGTGGAATATCGAAGTTCGGGCGACCGGAGATTTCACGCCCAAACCAACTGTTGTCCGGACTGCGGCCCCATTTTGAAGCTTTTGGACGCCCGGGGCAACACCGTAGATTCGTCCGATCCTGCAAAAATGGCAAGAGAGCTGATTCGCCGGGGTAAAATCCTCGGGGTAAAAGGGATTGGGGGGTATCATCTTTGCTGTAACGCAGAGGATCCGGTGGCCGTGCAAAGGCTCCGAAAACTAAAACACAGACCTCAAAAACCGCTGGCCATTATGGCCCGCGATATCGAAGCCGTGTATAAAATCTGCGAGGTATCCGGTCTGGAAAAAGCAATTCTGATCGGAAGTCGGAAACCGATCCTATTGCTCCGTAAAAAAGTAACGGAGTATCTTTCGGAAGATATCGCCCCCAAGCAAAAAAGGCTCGGGGTCATGCTCCCCTATGCACCGCTTCAATCACTGCTTTTTTCAGATGATCTCAATTTTCTGGTCATGACCAGCGGAAATATCAGCGGTTCCCCAATTTGTTATCAAGACGGTGCCGCAATACAAACTCTTGGATCCATTGCGGAATATTTTCTTATTCACAACCGTAAGATTAATGTTCCGGTGGATGATGCTGTTGTAAAAATCTTTGATGGCTATGAGGTACTTGTCCGGTGTGGGCGCGGGTATGCACCTTTGACGATTCCCTTAGAGTCAGGTAAGGTGATTATGGCGCTTGGAGCTGAGCAAAAAAGTTCCGTGTGTTTCGTCCGAGGCGGCTTTGCCGCCATTAGCCAGTATATCGGAGATCTGAATGAATATCAAAACTATCAAGTGTTTGAGCATCAGATTGAACATTTTAAAGAACTGTTTCATTTTTGCCCGGAGCTCCTTGCCCATGACCTGAATTCGGATTCTCTTTCCACGCGTTTCGCAAAGGAGCAGGCCGGGCAAAAGTTTGCGGTTCAACATCACCATGCCCATATGGCGGGCTGCATGGCGGAAAGCAAGTTGACCGGCGATGCGATCGGTGTCATTTACGACGGAACGGGCCTTGGCACGGACTACGCAGTATGGGGAGGAGAGTTTTTAACAGGTTCCTCATCCGGATTTAGAAGATCCGGGCATTTGGAATATGTGACACTACAGGGTGGCGATATCGTGGTAAAGGAGCCCTGGAGATGTGCAGCTTGCTATCTTTTCGCCCTTGACATCGATCCATGCAAGTTTTTACCTTTAATAGATTCCTACTCATTGCATGGGGTTCAAGCAGCTTTACACAACGGAATTAAATGTTTTGAATCGTCAAGCATGGGAAGGTTGTTCGATTGCGTTGCGGCGTTGTGTGGTTTTCAAACGAAAATCACCTATGACGCCCAAGCGGCAATTGAATTGGAAAACTTATCCGAGGCGGATGTTCCTAAATGTTACTGCTACCAAATAGTTGATACCGAGAATGGTTTGATCCTCGGATATAAGGATATGATTAGAGACATCCTCCGGGATCTTCAAAACCACGTGCCTATATCCTTCATATCCTCCGGATTTCATAACACCGTTTTAGAGGCAACCGCTGAATGCGTTTGCATAATTCGTAAAAAAACCGGGCTGAATGATGTTGTCCTAAGCGGTGGTGTTTTTGAAAATACCTATCTACTTGAACGGCTTGTTTTAAAGCTAAGAGATTTGAATTTTACAGTGTATTACAATCGGCTGACACCAACGAACGATGGCGGCCTTTCGTTCGGTCAGGCAGCAGTAGCCGGTGCGAATTTAAAGGAGAAGTAATATGTGCGTTGCGATTCCTGCCAAAGTAATCAAAATAACCGGCGCCCATGCCGAGGTCGATATCATAGGCAACCGAAAAAAGATCAACATTTTGTTGATAGATGAACTTAGCATCGGTGATAAGGTCATGGTACATGCCGGGTTTGCCATTAGCAAAATTGACGATGAGTATTTCGATTTCTTAAGGAACATTTTTGAGGAAATGATGGTGGATTCCCCATGACACAAGAAGAAAAACGATTCATAGAAAAAATAGTTACACAGATTAATGAATCTATTAAAAGTGATATTCGCATCATGGAGGTCTGTGGCACACATGCATACCAAATTGCAATGTTTGGAATTAGAAAACTTCTCACACCCAAAATTCACCTTGTTTCCGGCCCCGGTTGCCCGGTCTGTGTCACAGAACCCGACTATATTGATGCATTGATCGCCCTTTTAAGGCATGAGAATGTTTCGGTTGCCACTTTCGGTGATCTTTTGAGAGTCCGCGGCTCATCCGGTAGTCTGGAAGAACAAAAATCCCTCGGACGTAAAGTTATTACGGTTTACTCACCGGAAGATGTATTGGTTTTGGCTAAAAAAAAGAAAGGTGAATACATCGTTTTCGCGGCAGTTGGCTTTGAAACGACAGCTCCTCTTTATGCAGCGCTACTTCAAACGGCACAAAAGGAGAAAATTCAAAATTTATTTCTTTTGACATCGCTGAAGCGGATGGAACCGGCAATCCGCTTCATCTTAGGGGAAGCCGGAGTCCATATAGACGGAATGCTCTGTCCGGGGCATGTTGCAACAATTACCGGTATCGGACCCTTTCTGCCTGTCACAACCGAATACAATATTCCCGCCGTGATTTGTGGATTTGAGGCAATGGACATCATTGCTTCGATCGGTATCTTGTGCAAACAAATCACCGGAGAAGTTCCACATCGATTGATAAATACATATAAAAGGTGTGTCCGTGACACCGGAAATCCGACTGCCCTTTGTTTGATCAATGAAGTATTCAGAATATCCGATGTGAGTTGGAGAGGAATCGGAATGATTCAAGGTTCTGCACTCACCTTAAATCATAGGTATGAGGTATATGACGCAGCCAAGAGATTCAACCTGAAAATTGAAACAACGACCACCTCTTTCCCTGACGGATGCGAATGCGGAAAAATTTTAATTGGAGAAAAAACACCCGACGTATGTAATAATTTCGGACGTATGTGTACTCCTGAGCATCCGATGGGGCCGTGTATGATATCCTCAGAGGGAGCATGTGCGGTGTATTACAGGTTTGGAGGCGATGAAATTTGAAAGGAAAAATTACGCTCCGGCACGGTGACGGAGGTCTTCATACAAACAAGCTGATCCGTGATATTTTCTACCGACATTTTAACAATGAGATTCTTACCGGATATCAGGACGCCGCCATTTTTTCATTGGAGACCGGGCGGCTGGCATTTACGACGGATAGTTTCGTTGTAAAACCCATCTTTTTTCCGGGCGGAGATATCGGAAAGCTTGCCGCATCCGGGACCATCAACGATTTGACGGCGGCGGGAGCGGCTCCCCTCTTCCTGAGCACAGGCTTTGTGATAGAGGAAGGTTTTGAGATAGAAATGCTCGATCGAATCGCCGCGTCTATGGGTCAAACATGCAATACAGTAGGCGCGAAGATTGTGACGGGAGATACGAAGGTCGTTGAAAAGGGCTTGGTTGACGGAGTATATATTAACACATCAGGTATCGGAATAGTACACGGATGCTTTTGTCCTAGACGGATCACCTGCGGTGATGAAATTATTCTGACAGGTACACTCGCTGAGCATGGCACGGCAATCCTGCTGGAGCGATATGATCTTGGAATTCAAAGCGATATTGTAAGCGACTGCAAGCCGTTATCAGAAATTATTCCGGCGCTCGGTGACCACATAAAATATGTAAAACTAATGCGGGATCCAACACGGGGCGGAGTGGCCACCGCACTCTGCGAAATATCGGAAAGCGAACATATTGGTGCAATGATCGATGAAGAAAAATTGAAAATTCGACCGGCTGTTCGCGCTGTCCATGATCTTTTGGGTACCGACCCCCTATACTTTGCCAGCGAAGGAAGGATGATTCTCGTCATTGAAAAAGGCTATGGCATGGAGATCATAAATATTTTGAAAAAACTTGAGAGCTGTTGTGATGCAGAAATAATCGGAACATTTAGTAAAATGTACAGCAGAGTATGTCTCCGTACAACTTTTGGAGGTGAGCGGATACTTAGTATGCTGGAAAACCAAACGATATCCAGAATCTGTTAAGATTGGCCTGGTAAGATACTGCGGTTATCTTTGATTTACATCATTGATCCGGTTGCTGATAGACAGAATAAATTCGCAACCCCTATCCGATCTGTTTATTGCTTTAAGAACGGCACTGTGTTTGTCCGCTATTTGCTTTGCGATTGCAAGCCCGAGGCCGGTTCCGTTTTTGTTCGTTTCTGAACGTTGCTTGTAAAACCGTTCAAAAATATATGGTAAATCATCTGCTGCAATACCGGGTCCTTGATCACGGACGGATAAAGTTATTTTGTCCGGCGTTTTAGTAAGCTCAACTTCAACAACCTCACCTACCGGTGAAAACTTAATGGCATTGTCTAATATGATTAATAATATTTGCCTCAATCTGCCATAATCACCGAATACTATAAAGCTCTGATCGACATAGGAAAGCCGGACTACAATAGATTTTTTCTCAGCGACGCTCCGGATGCTATAAACAGCATCCTGTACGATATCTTTCAGGTTCACTTCACTCATATCCATCGTAAAATCAGGATTTTGCAGTCGTGCAAGATCGAGCAGATCGGAAACCAGCCTTTCAAGATATATGCTTTCCGAGAGCATCTGACGGTGATAATCTTCCACCATGGAAGATTCCGACACCACACCGTCGCAAAGTGCTTCCAGTGAACCGCGAATTACAGTGACCGGTGTGCGCAACTCGTGGGAGATGTTCGCCACGAAGTCCCGCCGCAGTTTTTCCAGCTTAGAGCTTTCTTTAGAAGCGGTGTTTAGCTTTTCCGCCATATCGTCCAATGCAGAAGCCAGCTCTCCGATTTCGTCGTCTTGTGCCACATCTGTCTTTACCGAATAATCGCCTCCACTGATTCTAAGAGCGGCGGTTTTCATTTTATCAAGCGGTTTTGTGAAACGCTCTGCCAAGGCCCTTGCGATAAAAAAGGAAATTACAACAGCTGTCCCCATGCTCAGTAGCAGAATGAGAAGCCCGTTTTCGGTTTCACCCCGGATACTTTCAATCCGTTCATGCAGAAGTACGACCCCGGCAACCTCCCCGTTTAAAAACGTAATCGGCGCAGCCACAGTGATTGAAGGTGTGCCTATAAATGCACCAAAATTCTCGCTGAAAGTTGTTTTGCCATCCATTGATGCGATAATCACGTCTTCCGCCCCGGCGGGTAGGTCGTTATATGCAAGGCTGGCCTGCCCATGGCCACGAGTAATTTGATCCAAATTGCGGTCAACAATCCAGACATCTGTCATTGCAATATCGTCGAGAAATCTAAGATACGCACCGTACCCCGCGCCTTGACCTCCCATACGGTGCCCTTGCATTTGATCCGGGCTTTCAACCCAAAATCCGGCCAGTGCCTCGGCAATATTCGTGGCACGGTCCACTAACTCAACTTTATGGACATTTAAATTATGACGCGAAAAAAGGGCAAAGAATACCAGTCCTATGATCAAGGAAAAAACGAGCAGTGAACCTGAAAAATATAACAAAAGACGAAAGCGGATTTTATTTTTCACGACGTCACCTCAAATTTATATCCCACACCCCAGATGGTTTTTATTTCCCATCCATCATGAGGAACCGCATCCAGCTTGGCTCGCAACCGTTTGATGTGGGAGTCCACCGTTCGCGAATCGCCGTAGTAGTCGAAGCCCCACAGGTTATTCAGCAGATTGTCGCGGGAAAACACTTTGTTTTTATTCGTTCCCAGCGTCCATAAAAGTTCGGTTTCCTTTTTGGTCAGTGGAATGCGAATGCCACCGATCTCGGTAATGTATTCATTGAGATTAACCGTCAGGCTCCCAAAAGTAAAAAGCTCTGTCTTTTTATCCTCATCCCGCTCAATGCGGCGTAGAATAGCCCGAATGCGCGCCATTACTTCCCCGGGTGAAAAGGGTTTGACGATGTAATCATCCGCACCGATGTCAAGTCCCATGATGCGCTCAAAATCTTCACCTCTTGCAGTTATCATGATGATGGGTACATTGCTTTGCTTACGGATTTCACGGCAGACTTCAAAACCGTCCATCCCGGGCATCATTACATCAAGCAAGATCATATCAAATTGTATCAACTTAACTTTATCCAAAGCAGCAAGCCCGTCATAAGCAACCGTGACGGTGAAACCTTCTTTTTTCGCATATTCTTTCAGTATGGACACAATCTGCCGGTTATCATCAGCAATCAATATTGTCGGCATAACCGTCACCCCTTTCTTAAAGTATCATAATGGCAAGATATGTTTTTTTTGTGTTCGACACGCCTATTTTACCATAAAAAAAGAAATGAAAAAACACACTTTTGCCACAGCTGTGATTTATGATTAAACCACAGTAGCAAAAAGGCACTGAAATACAAGGAGGCTATTATTATGAAAAACATGAAGAAACCTATTATTGTAGGGATTGTAGTTTTTTCGCTGGTTTTGGTATCTATCACGACGTTCGCCGCCTCACAGTATGGGACGCCCGCCGAAGCGATTGCCGGGCTTTCCGGACGCGAGGTGCAATCTGTGATCGACGAACGTGCACAGACAGGCAAAACCTACGGAACCATCGCAAAAGAGGCAGGTATACTTGATCAGTTCAAGGCAGAAGTGCTGGAAATGAAAAAAGATATTGTTGCCGCACGCGTTGCCGCCGGTACTTTGACAAAGGAGCAAGCGGACGCTATCATCGCCGGAATAGAGAACAACCAGGAAAACTGTGATGGCACCGGGATAAGTTGCGGACAAAACGGCGCAGGTTTTGGAGCACGCGCCGGATTTGGCCAGGGTAATCGTCAGGGTCGAGGGCAACAAGGCCGTGGCATGGGTAATGCTCTGCGCAATGGATCTTGTGGGCGATAGAACAAGATAACGGTAGTGGGTCGTAGTTTTGGAAAGTTGATTGGTCTCCAATACTCAGCCCACTATCTATGTTTGATAACCGGTTAAATTAGAAGCATCCCTATCTGTCTTTGCTTGTTTTCACAAGACATCGGATCCTTTTTAAAAGTCCCTTCCGTCCTTTCCATCTGAACTATCCCTCAGTCATTTTACCAATTTGAATATCCTCAACCGGACATTGTTGGAGGCATCTCATACACAAATAGCACCTACAATCAAATTTCACCGATTCTTTGCCCCAATATTTTGTGAAGGACATATAGGCTTTCATTATAATCTTTTCTGCAATCTTCTCCCCTACTCAAAATTTACAGTTCCTTTGCATGAAACGTGGTTTTTTCAGCATGAACTTATGGTTTAGGTAATGTTTTTATGATAAAATTACTTTGGAGAAATAGAATCAGAGAGAAATGGACGAATGCTCATGTTTCAGCTTTTGAACCTATATAAGGTATTTAAAAATTTCAGCTATAAATACGCCGTCTTTACCCCATCAACTGATATGGTGATTGAGTGTACAGAACCCTTCTTCTATGTCTGCGACAAGCTGCCGGAATACAGGTCTTTTGTTGTCCCTGTTGCACATGGCAAGGTAAAGGAGATTAAAGAGCAGTATCTTGTCTATCAAATGGAGGGGGAATAAGGAGATGATAGAAACGGTCATTGCATTCTCTCGTTATTTCATCGCCCTGTTATTCGGAGCTGCGGTTGCGGTCAGTTTCGCCGGAATGGCGCGTACACGGAGAAATTATCTGGCTCTCGGTTGCTTTACCGTTATTTTGTTTATGC
Organism: uncultured Clostridia bacterium; assembly: GCA_937894465.1. Lineage (GTDB taxonomy): Bacteria > Bacillota > Clostridia > JAAYHZ01 > JAAYHZ01 > JAAYHZ01. The sequence goes on along the minus strand of CALCRE010000199.1, from coordinate 9,754 downwards.
TGCAAATAGCGAGTTTGCGGCTCTGGGGTATGGAGAAAACTATAAAATTATATCCGTTACTTTCCCACTTGCCGGTTACTGTTTTTATCGTCCTTTACTTAAAGCGCTCATGGCTGATTTCACTAACTTGTATGTTTGTCTCATTCCTATGCTGCCAACCTCCCCGTTGGATCGGTACTGTTGCAGGCGAAGTTTTCCACAGTGTTTCCATGAATCATGTCGGTTATAATGTCGGTGCAATTGTTATGTACTATTTTCTGCAAAAATATGTGGTGAAATCCAGCCGGCATCTGATGGAACGCTCTGTAAGATCCAACCTGCTATTTGGCGCTATGCCGGCTTTTTATTATCTGTTCGACTATGGCGCTACTGTTTACACCGATTTTATGTACAGTGGAGCACGTGCGGCCGTACAGTTCATGCCTTTCGTGACATCGGCATTCTATTTTGTGTTTGTTCTACTTTACTATGCAGAAACACAAAAACAGACAAGCATCCAAAGAGAACGAGATATGCTGGATACGCAGTTGAGACAGGCACAAACAGAGTTTGCTTCTCTACGTCAGATGCAGCAGAACGCCGCTTCCTATCGGCACGATATGCGCCACCATTTCACGCTTTTACAGGGACTTGCATCTAAGGAGCATTTAGACGAACTCAAGAAGTATCTTCTTACTGCCCAGTACGACATAGACGCCATCACACCCATACGCTTTTGTGAAAACGAAACCGTTAATCTGATTTTGTCCGCTTTCACCGCCAAAGCTAAACAATCAGGAGTTCTGTTGACGATAGATGCGAAGCTGCCTGACTTCCTTCCCTTCAGCGACACCGAGCTTTGTTCTCTCTTGTCAAACGCTTTGGAAAACGCCATACAAGCCTCGGAACAGTTACCTGACAGCAATAAACGTGTGATCATGCTGCGTATGTTTTCTAAGAATAATAAGCTGTGCATTGACATTCGCAACAATTATCAAACCGAACCAATATTCCATAAGGGCTTTCCTGTATCCAAAGAACAAGGACATGGATTTGGCACAAAAAATATGGCTTATATTGTAGAAAAGCACGGCGGGATCTGCCGGTTTTCAGTTAAGAATGGATGGTTCATATTCCAAGCTACTACATAAAATGTGTTCTCTCTGTCATTGGGCTCTCTTCTAGCTTTCAGAGGATAAAATAAAAAGATACCACAGAAAGATACATTGTTTCAATCTCCGGTACCGGTTATGTGCTGCATTATGCCAACGAACAGGGTTTCGTAATCATATATCAGCCACTATCTGATTTTTCCCGTTTCTTTTCGCTGAGTACAGCCTCTCATCTGCCGAGTGAATAAGCTCGGTAATCGTTTCATTATTATACTGACCAACCCCTCCGCTGATCGTTATCCTTAATCCGTCAACGAAGTTATAGTCTTCAATCGCTTGCCTTATCCGCTCAGATATTTTACTTGCAACAGGGACGGTAGTGTTTGGAAAAATCACCATGAATTCTTCGCCCCCATATCTTCCTGCGAAATCACTTCCTCTGATGCTTTTTTTCATAATGGACGCAACATCAACGAGCACTTGGTCACCATAGACATGACCCCTGCTGTCATTGACTTTCTTAAAATCATCAATGTCAAAAATAGCAATCGATAAAGGATTGCATGTCCGGTTTGCCTCTGCTATCTCTGCATTTAAGTGCTCTATTAATGTCCTGTGATTACCGATTTTTGTAAGACCGTCAATCGACGACATTTCAGAAAGAATCCTGTTTTTATACTCCAGTTCTAGTTGTGTTTCCTTCTTTTCAGTGATATCAAATACGATACCTGCAAGGAACAAAGGCTTGCAGTTATCATCATATTGCGTTATTTTCCCGCGGTCATAATACCATTTGAATGATCCGTCTTTCGCTCTAATACGGTATTCGACCTCGTATACCTCCGCTTTGCCATACAAGTGATCTCGCATTGCATCCATAGTTTTTTGAAAATCTTCCGAATGCAGCTTGTCGGTAAAAAACTGATAAGTAACGTGCTCCGGGATCTCGCTTATATCATAACCTAGCTTTGTCACCTTGAGCGGGTTAAATGTCACCTCATTGGTCTTGATATTCCAATACCAATGCCCGAGGTTGCCTGTCCAGGCATACTCAAGTCTGGTTTCCTGTTCTTTTTCTTTAAGTAATTCCTGAGTTAACATTTCGAGGTCATTAATTCGGTCTAGTAGCTGTTCTCTTGAATACTCTGTATAATCCACTTCTTAAACCTCCTCGCTTTTTTCTATCATTTGAACTAATATATTAGCTATTTTCGGGTCAAAATGTGTACCAGCTCCATTTTTGATAACATCAAGAGCTGCCGGTTTTCGTTCCTTCAAGGGGAGCTCGCCTCTGTTCAGTACACGGTCATAGGTCTCAACGGCTGCTATGATTCTTGAAATCAAGGGGATTTGTTCGCCTTTCAATCCCCGTGGATATCCGGCACCATCCCATCTTTCATGCTGTCCATAAACATATTCGGCCAAATCCAATGTGTCATCGAAGAGGCTTAAGATTCGATATCCTACCGCTGAATGCTGCTGCATTTTTTCTAGCTCTTCATCCGACACCGTATCCTTAGACAAAATGCTGTCAACAAGTACTATCTTGCCAATGTCATGCAGGTAGCCCGCTCTTTTTAGCTTGTTAATTTCGGTTTTGGGAAGATGCAAAGCAGTTCCCACATCAGAACAAAATTTGCTGACGGTAATCGAATGTAGTTTCTCTCCGGGATGTTTTTCGTGCAGTGTCTCGATAATCGTATCAATAATATCTTTATTGATGGACTTGCGATTCATCGTTTTGTCCTTGTACATGGCATTTTCAGCGTTGGCCATGACCTCATCCAGCGATTGGTCCTGGCTTCGTTTCGTATCAAGCCCTAGAGAGATGCTGCATTTAATGGCTTGGAAATAAGCATCGGCAAACCCGGATTTAATCCTGGTAAGAATCTTCTCCGCATTTTCTCCGGTTGTGTTGGGTAGTAAAATAATGAATTCATCACCTCCGACACGAGCGACTACATCATTCTGTCTGCAGACCTGCCGGAGAATTTCAGATGATTTCCTGATCAGCTCGTCACCAGCAGAATGTCCGAATATGTCATTAGTCATCTTCAAGCCGTTAATATCTGCGAAGAGAACGGATAGCGGAAGATTATCCGGGATGTCTATTTTATTTCGGTTTTCTTCAAAGCACCTTCTGTTCTGAAGTCCGGTCAGTGTGTCGTAACAGCTCAGATAATGTATTTTAGCTTCTTTTTGTCTACGCTCGCTTATATCCATAAAAGTAATTACAGCGCCAATTATTTCGCCGTTTTTAATCTGTGGATATGAAAAATATTCTGCATCAAAGGAGGTACCATCAGCTCGCCAAAACACCTCATCCTCTACGTGAGAACCTTCTCCTTTAATAAACGCTTTGAAAATCCTACAGTCATGGATAGGTAAGGGCGTTCCATCTCTGCGGGTATGGTGAATCTGCCAGTGCATATTTTTCCCGAGTAATTCTGATTGTTTATTATATCCCAGCATTTCAATACAGCTTCTATTACAAAAGGTACAGTTGCCGTCCAAATCGATACCATAAATAGCTTCCGCTGCTGAATCCAAAATTAAACGGAGTTCATCTTTACTTTCTGACAAGGTAATGTTTGCTTTCCTCAATTCCTCGGTACGCTCTTGAACAACAGTTTCCAAGTTAACAATTAGAGCTTGCATTTTATCAGCCACGTTATTAAAGCTTTTTGATATATGACCAATCTCGTCATTTCGGATTATGTCAACTCTTTTAGACAGGTTGCCGGAAGACAATTCATAGGATACCAGCAATAAGCTTTCCATTGGCTTAATATACTTATTCATGAACAAATTATAGATCAATACCGATAACAGTAGAGACAAAGTGGCAATGATCGCTGCCCAAAGCATACTGTTCATAACATCCGTCATGAAGATTGATTCAGGGATAACCGTTACGACGAGCCAATCGATACCGTCCATATGGATTTCTTTGGTGTTCAAAAATATATTGTCATTTTCACCTTTATAGATTTTCTCCAGATCGCTGTTTGTTTTATATTGCTTGTATGCATTTTGAATATCTGTGTTGTCAATATCCTCAATTCCATACCGATCTAATGTACCATCCTGTAGAACAGTAAAGTTTGCCGCACCCATCGAATTCGCGATTAAATAGTTGGACTCTTTGTCGATAATGATAGCTATTCCATTATATTTATCAACTGCATCCCTAAGATATGTACCAATATCAGAAAGAAGCATGTGAGTTCCAACTACACCTTCATGTTTGCCGGATTCATTATATATTGGACATGCAGCGGATACTGTGAGATCATCCATAACGAAATGTTTATACAAAGGGGAGAATATGGGGCCACCGACCTCAACCGCAGCCTTATACCATGCGCGAGTACGGGGATCGAATTTGCCTGCCCGGACAACAAGATTTTCTGCTGCTAAGTCCTCATTAACCGAATAATACCAAGATTCTCCGCTCGTCTCAGCATTGTTTCTCATGATCTCAATCACACCGTTCCCATTTCTGCGTGCGCCGTAATACTCACCATTTGCGGTGCCGTAACTAAAGCTATATATTTCATTACTTTGCGCTTCAAGAACAGCGGCAAAAAACCGATCTCGTTGTTTTTCGTCAGACAAATCTAGCATTCCATTTTCAATAATTTTTTGAGTTAGCTCATTCATTTGATAAGGCGCTTGCATAAACGAACATACTTGTTTATATATGTATTCATTGGCATCTGCGGCGATTTGCTCTGTCGTCTTCTTCGCTGAAGACATCCAATTTGTGAAAATCAACGCACCATAACAAACCGCTGATAAGAATAAGGAGATAATAAATATCAGTAAAATAATACTTCTTAATAAAAGTGTTGTTTTCTCTTTTGCCATATCTCTACCTTCCTCTTTTCGACTGATTCTCCAAGGAGTTTTTCAACGGACGGGCTAACATACATTGTATTTAGGTTTAATTCCGTCTGCCAGATAACGTCCGTTATATTTTCGGTAATACTGCTATATTTTCTAAACCGGTCTTTGCCATACTATATTCAGGAAGTTCAATATTCTCTTTTGTACCTAACTAAACAGCTTCTAATGATATTTGTGCAACTCAAAGCGTAAATACAGACCGAAAATAATAAAGATATACTTTCTTATTTTCGGTATGTGCGGCAAAATAGAATCCTTTTACCCGTTTGTACTTAAATTTTGCTTCATAATATCTCCCCACGATTATAACCCCGAGATGGTCTCTATTTTTGAATTTTACAAACTATATGTACGAATATATGGTTTGTAAGCTTCATCAATTACGCGGTTAATTACACCGAAAAGTCCTTGATATACTGGGCTTTTAGAGAACAAAAAACGATACCGCAGAAAGATACATTGTATCAATCTGCGGTATTGGTTATGGTGCACCCACCGCACTTAAATCCGAACCTGACTTAGACTTATTAACTGCGCTTATTACATCACTTAAAGATATAGTTTTTGAACCCTCTTTGTAATTAAACGTAATTACCAGTTTGTCATCAAAAAGGTATATTGCATTTACAAAGCTGTTAATCAGCCGTTGCCGTTGTTCCGGATTTGTTATGTCGAGTTTACGGAAACGGTGAATCCAAAAGGTTATATGTTCCCTTTTCAATAACGGACGTTGCATTTCTTCCTGTATAATCTTGACTTCCAAATCGCTTTTGACTGCTTCCAGTTCGTCAAGCCGCCCCTTTGTGGATTTATTGAAAATGCCCTGCTGTATGGCGTTTAACATATTAGCGATAGCCTTGTCTGTTTCTTCAAGCTGTTCCTTGAAGCGGGGCAAATCCACGTTTTCATGGCGTTGCAGTTCCATTACAAGGTCGGTGATGTACTCCACAACAGCGTCGTCCATAATCACTTCCATAGTGGCGTTGACAACAATATCCTCAATCCATGCCTTTTTAACGGACTTCTTTTTACAGCCTTTGTGGTTTTTTGCGCTTACACATTTATAATACTGATGAAAATTCCCCGTCCTGCTTGTCCCGCTTTCGCCCACCATGAAAGCACTGCATAATCCGCAATGGAGATTTGTAGAGAGTAAATATAATTCTTCCTTTGCCTTGAAACGGGCAGGGGCTTTTTTATTTTTAGACAGCCGTTCTTGCACGCGATCAAATAAATCTTGCGGGACAATGGCAGGAATACCGTTTGGAATCGTGATTTTGCTGTATATATACTCACCCAAATAGCGACGATTTTTTAAGAGCCGTTTCACGCTGTCAATGCTCATATCTTTTCCACGATACGTTTTTATCCCTTTTTCCCTCAACCAACGTACAAGCTCAACAATGGTTGCGCCTTTATCGTAACGCTTGAAGGTATCCAATACCGCCGGAGCAGTCAACGGGTCAAGCTGATAATATTGTTCGCTGTCCACGGTGAAACCGACAGACAAGCCGCTACCGTTATATTTGCATTTCAAAGCGTTTTCGGTCAATCCGCGTGTTACCTTTTCGGACAGTTCCGCGCTGTAAAATTCCGCATATCCTTCTAACAGCGATTCAAGCAAAATTCCTGTGGAATCCTCTGAAATCGGCTCGGTAGCAGATACCACTTTAACGCCGTTCTTACGCAAAATTGCCTTGTAGTGTGCACTGTCATATCGATTGCGCGCAAACCGATCTAATTTCCACACGATAATCACATCAAACAAATGCTTTGCGCTGTCTTTTATCATGTGTTGAAATTCCGGGCGATTGTCGGTTTTAGCGGACAGGGCGCGGTCAATGTAGCTGTTCAGAATGGTAATGCCGTTCTTTTCGGCAAATTCTTTGCATTCCCTCAACTGTCCCTCAATGCTTTCCTCGCGTTGATTGTCGGAGGAATAACGAGCATATATGACACCTTTCATTCCTACCCCTCCTCAAACATAGAAACAATGGTTTGCTTTAGCCGCTCGCTCATAGGCGAATCCTTATCAAAGCACATTTCGATAAACTGTTGTAAATCCTTGTTGGGAATATGCGGTTTGTAATTATATAACTTGCCTTGCGGGTTATCAGTGCGGCAATAGATATAATCCATTGACACATCAAAATAATCCGCATACCATAATAAAACACGGTTAGGGACATCCGACTGGTCGTTTTCATAACGGTTTAATGTGGATTGATTGGATTCAAACAGCTTTGAAAGACCGTCTTGCGACTTGCCTGTGGTTGCTCTTAATTCTTTTAGTCTACTCCCGATTGTGGGCATAATAACATCCTCCTGAATAGGTTTAGCATTAGTATAACCTAATTTCAGAAAATAGTCAACTCATTATATGAATTTTATTTACCAAAAAGCCGTTAAGCGCATATTAAGCACTTAACAGCTTTGTTTTATATAGTTATCCGCATTGCCATAGTCAAGCCCTTACATGACACCGGTTTATGTTTTTGAATCCGGGTCGTTCGTACTCTGCAAATAACAATTCACAGTATGCGGGTATGTCCTCGATTTTGGGATTTTCAAAATGGAAGCAACTAAATGCACAGTTTCTATTTTCAACGCCATCATGCATCCAAATAACAGTGTAAGGACACCGCCCGCCGCTTTTTTGCTTATGTCGTTCAAAAGCATTGCAATCCTGACATTTATGATTTTTCATATGCTCAAGGATATGCGCGGGAAGGTTATCGAACCTGTCTTTGTTGTTGTCATCTTTAATTCGCAAATAAAGAATCAAAGCAAAAAACGTCCTCTTAATTCCATTTTTGCTTTTAGTCAATATTTCCTCGTATTCAGGATTAGTAAAACAACCAATATCGCACCGCAAATGGTCATCTTCATACCTAAGTTTAGCCGCCATTTGTCCGCTGATAAAGAAATCGCAATGGGACTCTGTACTTTGATATTCGGTTTTCGGATTTTTAGTCATATACTGATAAAAGGCCGTATAAAACTCCTTTGCTTCCGCAGGCCAAGTGAACACTTTGTCGTTGACCCAGTTTATTTCAGGAAGTACACTCAAATCAGCGGTGTGCTTATAATCGAAAGCATAAAAATCCAAATTCCCCTTTATGTGATCTTTATTGCTTGTTTCGTCAAAACTGGCGTTTGTATGTTTGCTCCCCAAATCCCGGCATTCGCAATATGTTTTTAATGTGCTTATTATCTTTGGATTTGCTGGGAAAGAAACCATGACATGATCTTCTTTTATCTTACCCTGTGCATATCCCGTGAAAACAAAACCTATATCCGCAAGCCCGTCAAGTATAGCAGAATATCCGGTCAATTTCATTTCTTTTATTTTGGATGCAAACATTTTGGCGTCCACTTGTAATGTTTCATCGTTCATATTACCGGAATAGAAAAGCGCGTATAAAACGTCAACTAACCTATGAAGCGAATCCCATGATTTACGATGAATAAGTCCATGTCCCATTAGACTTCCTACACCATTATACTCGTTGACGTCAGCCAGAAACATCCCATATTTCTCCGGTGACGCTGCCACATCTTGATACATAGTTTTAGCAAATTTGGTTAATTCTTTAAAATCGTCTCTAAAATTCGTGCTTATACCCTGTTTCAATGGGTAATCCGCTGGCACAGGCAAGATGGCGTTTGCGTACTCCAATGCTTGATATTGAACATGATATTTATACATTTTATCCTTCCCCCTTTATTTTAATTGGAACAAATATTTCCTGCTGTGCCATTCCAAGCGCTTTTTGTATCTCGTCGCAGCCAATTCTGTGACACATGACCCTGTGCCCAGGGTGGTCATCCAACTCAAAACTGCCATTGTGGTTGATCCATTTCACAATATGATTATACACTTCGCCGCAATCTGCCGGTTCGTTTTCGTCCGCGACTCCAACAGCATATATCCCACCCTCAAATTCTGTCAAGTGATACGGCACGACATCCGCCTCTGTTACCCAGTCTTCAACTGCCCAAAACCAATTCACCTTATCGCCCTCAAACATAGCTAAATCGGGTGCATCATACGGCGGGGAAAATTTAATCACATTGGGTTTGAGTTCCTGTAAACCTCTTTGAAAAGGTCCAAACTTACCGAAAACATTTTCACCCGTATCGAAACCCGAACACATCGCTTTGAATTTGGGTATTTTGAAAATTCGCACACCACCCAATTTCATATGGCGCAAATCATCTAATTTTTTCGTCACCTGCAGCAGTCGGTTCACGTCCGCCGTATTTCCCTCATAGTCCACGTTCACAAGCTGCGTCTCGATCTCACGCGCCTTGTCGTACAACAACTTAACATCTGATTCTTTGCCGAAATCAGCTTGCTCAATTTGGCGGATAAATTCCAATACAATCCCTTTTAATTCGTGTAAGAGTGAAACTTCCTCATCAATATCATCAACCTTTTTTTCCAACACTTCCAATACCACCTCAGAACCGGGCGTGTTGAATATGCGTTGAATATCCTTAATGCTGATGTTCAGTTTGCGCAATATCAGGATTTGCTCCAACCGCTTTACGGAGGCATCGTCATACAGCCTGTAAGCGTAATCATCAACTCGGGTACTTGTTATCAGCCCCATATCTTCATAATAACGGAGCGTGCGAGCAGATATATCATATTTGACTGACACATCCCTGATTTTAATTAACTCATTCATACAACAAATTCCTTTCCGTTGGTATGAAATCAGTATAAACTATTCCCCAACGGCAGAGTC
>CALCRE010000198.1 GCA_937894465.1 uncultured Clostridia bacterium | reverse complement strand
CCTACGCTTGAAAACGCCGATTTGCTCTATATTTCACGCTCGCTCTTCAAAACTGATAAGGACAAAAAAAGAGCAACCCCGAGGTCGCTCTTTTTTTTGGCATTTAGGTTTATCTGCGGTCGAATTTACAATCTTCATCGGTATCCGGCAGAGCTCCGGGGAAATCGTAAATCTGCGGCGGGAAGAATTCATCAACCGGGAAGTCAATGGTGTCAAATATGTCACAAGGATTTTCGTCGGTAGAGGATACACATTCTTTTTCAGGTACGCAGAAATCAAATGCAGGGATCAACAATTGCACAACGCGGAGTAATTTGGTGATGGAGAACAATCCGATGGATACAACCACTTCTTTCGTAGTATGATGTCCCCTGTTGTCCTCAACTCCTGCTACATCGGTCTCATTGTCACACAAGCAATCCAGAATGCATTGAGGAATCTCTTCCAAGCAGCAGTCGTGTCTTTCACATACTTCAACAATTCTTGCATTTAAAGCGATGGGCTCAGCCACTTCCACCTTTACGATCGGCGAATTATCTTGTTGGAGAGAATTGCCTACTTCATGACGACTGTTGTTTTCATGGAATTGAGACTTGAATATCTTGACTCCGCCTTCAGATCCGAACAGAATAACTTTCTTGTCGAAAATTACCAAGCCTTCAACCTGAATGGTGCTATGTCCTTTCGGATTACCCGGTACTAAGAAGTTGAGTGTCACTTTGATAAAATACTTGATGTCAACTGTATAGAAACCTCTTTTGAAAGGAACCGGTTCAACATCGGTATATACAAATTTTATTTCGGCATCAATGATTTTAACACTGATAGCCCTATTGACAATCATTTGCACCCATCTCGGATTTTTGAATACTACTTGAGCATCCTCTATACAATCCTTGTCTTTGCATGAATCATATATTTTCTCTGTATGTATGCACACAGCTTCTCTTATATGATGCAGATCTCCTTCACTTATTAACCCGGCAACAACCCTATCACGATCATGACTCATTTATTTGCCTCCTTAATAATTAATTTACACTGTATATTATGAATATTGCGCAAAGATGTTACATAATATTTAGAGAATTCTAAAAGGAAGTGATTTTTTGTCCAATTATCCAAATTCCCAATACATTGTGATGAAGTCTGAAGGAACCGTGATCAACTACTATTATCATAATGACTTCGGCATCTGTTCATCCGTTTTATCTTCTTCCGGCAAATGGAACAACGCAGTTTCCAATGCAGAAGACGCCAAAAAGGATTACTCCATAAGCATGGACACACAGAATGTGGTCTATATCGTTTACCGTAACCGGGGAGGTGCTTTGAAAGTCACCCTTCACAACGGTTCGGTTTCCAAAACCATGGACATACTGCAAAGCAAAAACAAACCGGATTACAACATGTTCCCCCAAATCATACCGATCGGTGATCTTTATCACGTATTTTACATCGTTGAAAACGGTGATAAAAAAATCATTTGTCATCAAACCGTTAAATCCGGGAAACCTCTTCCTCCCACCGCAGTAGACTACATACAATACGACCCTGTGTACGCACCATACTCTTTGGCCCACACAAGCGGACGAATCTTCCTTTTATACAGCTCTTCCAACGAAGAACCCCAACTGCCGGGATACAAGATCTATGAGAAAAACACCGGGAAATGGGGTAAGTTTATCCCCTTATGCAAACCCGGAGACAGCATTCACACACCCTTCATCTCTTCTTATGATAACCGGGTTTTGATCACCTATGTTAAAAAATATGAAGACGCCACCTATATTATAAGTCGTGGTGTTTCGAAAGAGGACGGCTCCTTGTTACCGGAACAAGAAACCCTTCGATGCATCGATCCGGATATCTCGCCGAAAATATTAATGACGCAAAAGGAAGATATCATTCATTGGCAGGAAGGCCGACAAGTCAAATATGTGTCCTTTTTTGACAATGCTAAAAATCCGGCATTGAAAACTTTGGAGTTCAACGATCGAAGTCATTTATTACATTTTAATGTGGTTGCAAACATGGATCAAAAAATCATACAAGCCTGGTTGTTACCGGGGAACTTCTCCAATGGATTGACTATAGGGTTTTTAAAGACACCGGGTTACGCTGAAAGCTCCGGAGCGGTTGCATCACCTCAAACTTCCCTGCCCAAATCCTCCGGGTCTTTTTTAGCATTAAGTGATGAATATAAAGCATTTGAATTGCTACAAGGAAAAATTGCGGATATGGAGAAAAAAATCAGGAACCTGAATGATCGTATTTCACTTTTGGAAAAAGACCGTTAATCCTTTTTTACCACCACAAATGCACTGGCCATAGGACGCTCTTCTCCTTTGTAAGAGGGTTTGTTCACAACGTCGCCCTCAAAGTACATTTCGCTTGATGCTCCGCCATCCAACATTGCGGCGTCTTTAATATCCATTTCTATCAGTATGTCCGCCAATTCTTTGGCAGTAACGCCATAGCTGTAACCGGGTTGCCGTCCGTCCACCACCATTAAAACCGGGTTTCCTTTTGAATTGATTCCCACTGCCGTTCTAGGATCATAGCCTTCCAACGTCCCTACCCATCCGCTGTGATCAGGAGCAACATTTTCACCGTCTTTCACCAACCGGTCTCCGCACTCGAAAGCCCAATCCTCTTGTTCCATCACAGGATCGAATCGAAGTGCGACAGCGTCCCCCGGGATATAGACAGACAAAAGCTTTGCCTCATCGTAAGGTTTTCCCACTGTGATCACATATCCGTCAGAAGGAATTTCCTGTTCGTTCAACACCTTGCCCGCCTTTTTAATCACATTGTCTTGGACTGTGATGCTAAAATGCTCTTCTTGTACACGGGTGGTTTTTCCGTACAAGGGATTGTACACAATGACATTGGACGTATATTCATGGGGCTTGTTCAGTCCGTGAATTTTGATCGACCGATCTTTGAGTTGTACAAATCCGTTGAAGTCTTTGGATTCCATGAAAAAATACCGGTGATCTTTGAACACCAAAACCGGGTATTGGTCAGTCTTCCAGTTATAGTACCGTTTGTCACGGATGAATACACCTCCATGCCGGCCATAAGCATAAGAAAACCCGCCGTTGACACCGGCGACAGCATTTTCGTCTTTTACCATTTCCGATAGGAATTGATACCCGAAAACCATATCGAAGGACAAAGCGGGTCTTAACATATATTCATCTTGATCCAAAGGAATCTCCAACACAAAAACCTCAGAGGACCTTGTGCCGAATTCATTTGTAAAACGTAGAAAAAGGATTCCCTGATCCGGATTTTCCGAAAGAGTCTCCTCTTTTAACATGCTGCTTTCTTTTTGAGTAGTTGTGGAAACTGTAATTGTGCCCTCTTCATCCGAACCATTAATATCATCGGATTGAAGAGGACTGCATTGCGTCAATGAAAATATGAAAACGAAGCAAATCAAGAGCATTTTCCAAGGTTTCATATTACAAAATCCTATTCTTAATACTTTTCTTGATTAAACTCCAGTTGTTCTAAAGTGTCACTGTATTCTAATGCGGCTCCGGTTCCCAAAGCAACGCAAGAAATCGGATCATCCGCCACCACCACATTGATTCCGGTCTTTTCTTGGATCAGCTTGTCCAATCCGTGCAACAAGCTTCCGCCCCCGGTCATGACGATACCCCGGTCTCCAATGTCGGCTGCAAGCTCCGGAGGAGTGTTTTCCAACACCAACCTTACCGCTTCCACAATGCTGGCCACCACTTCTTCTAAAGCATTCAACATTTCGGCAGAGGACACTTCAATGGTTCTCGGCAAACCGGAGATTAAATTCCTTCCGCGAACCTCCATGGTGACTTCCTGGGCTCTCGGATATGCCGTACCGATTCTCATTTTCATTTCTTCAGCTGTTCGGTATCCGATGGCCAAGCTGTGTTTTTTCTTCATGTATTTAACAATGGCTTCATCGAATTTGTCACCGGCGATCTTCAAAGATTCGCTGACAACCGTTCCGTTTAACGAGATCACCGCTATGTCCGTAGTTCCGCCGCCCACATCCACCACCATGCTTCCGCATGCTTTGGATATGTCGATTCCGGCACCGATGGCCGCCGCTATAGGTTCTTCGATCAATAAAGTTTTACGAGCACCGGCTTTTTCTGCCGCCATGACAACAGCCCGACGTTCCACTTCGGTCACACCGCTAGGTACACAGATCATGATTCTAGGCTTAAACAACTTATACATCATGCCTCTGCACACTTTATCGATAAAATACTTCATCATTTTTTCGGTAATTTCATAATCTGAAATAACGCCGTCAGACAAAGGTCGAATTGCCACAATGTTACCGGGTGTCCTTCCTAACATTAAACGAGCTGCTTCTCCAACAGCCAACACTTTCTTTGTATTCTTTTCAATTGCAACAACCGATGGTTCCTGTAGTACGATTCCCTTCCCCTTAATATATACAAGCACGCTTGCGGTGCCTAAATCAATTCCAATATCCAACCCGATACCCAAACAACAACAACCCCTTCCTGCGCGATCACCATAAAATGATCAAATCGGTGCGTAACAATTTACTCCATCATATGATATTTTATGTGTTTGTCAAATTTATATCCATTAAACTTGAGGTTTCCCTCATGTACATACTTCAATAATCAAATCTATTCTATCCTAAACAAAGTACACAATGCAAGACGTTTTCTCAAAATAAACAAGAAACCGGCTTTTACACGATCTTATCAAAGCTTTGTGTATCATCGGTAAGATAAATACTCAAGGAAGGGTAACTCTTTTTTATGCTGATCCGATGAAACGATATCCGGTATTCTGCTTTGGATATCGTTTCATCAGACTGTCCCGTTTAGTTTTATTGTTTGTATTTCTTTTTCGTTGCTTCACCTCCTCTGATATGCCGCTCTTCCTTATTCAAGTCCAAAATCATCCTGACTTGCTCCGCCAGATCCGTATCAATTTCCGGTAATCGATCCGTCACATCGTTATGTACCGTTGATTTGGATACCCCTAGGAATTTTGCAGTGGCTCTCACTGTAGATTTATACTCAATGATATACAAAGCCGAATCTATGACTCTTTTTTCAATGTCCGGTCTCAATTGTACTCCCCCGCTCTTGGTTTCAATCTCAGTAGATTATATGAGCAAAACATTTGCATTATGATTTAATCCGGTAAGTTTGACTCATTTTGGGTTAAACATTGGTTATAATAAAACTGAACAAAGCTACCTTATTGCCCGGATTTTTGGCTTATGGTATACTGAAAATCAAAAGTTGAGGTGCTTGGAGGAGGAACTATGGGAGAACTGTACGGAGATATCTTGTCTATCGGAAAAAGTCAAATAAATGCCATTAAGGCGTTGTACGATTATCGTATGGATTATAATCAATTCGCGTCCCTTGAATTACTTGAGGAGATGTCGCGACTGTCACATGAAATCAATAAAGAAATTGCCGTATACATCAATCGAAGAGGAATCATCAATTCCGTCAGTGTCGGGACGGAACAAACCGCACCGTTGCCTAAGCCGGAAGGGCGGAAAAGCCTTACCGCCACAAACGGCATACGGTGTGTACACACTCATCCGAATGCTTCTTCCCAATTATCTCAAATCGATTTAAATGCATTGTACACTATGAATTTTGATGCTATGGCCGCGGTCTCCGTGAAGGAAGGAAAACCCGGATCCGTGACGGTGGCATTGCCTTCGGAATTGTATCTGTCCTTTGACGTTGCGCAAGACGAGCTTGTAAAATCCATTCAAAGCATTGGAAAGTCACATATATACGGACCATATCCTTTTTACGACAAAGCATCATTGGATCAATTGATGTTGACTATCCGTGAAAATGACCGCCTTTTAAAAAAGGATGTATTTGAAACAGCCGGTACGGATGATCGTGCCATTCTAATCGCCATAGAAACACCGGAAACCAAAACCATAGCAGGACGTTCCGAGGCGGAGATATCCTTGGATGAGTTGGAAGAGCTGACCTACACCGCCGGAGGAATCGTGTTGGAGAAAATCAACCAAAAAAGGCCAAAAAGAGATCCCGCCTATATGATCGGCAAAGGAAAGCTTGAAGAGATTGCATTGCTTCGTCAATCCATCGGTGCGAATTTATTGATCTTCGATAATGAGTTGACCGGAACACAGGTCAGGAATATTCAAAAGGTCACGGGGGCACGTGTCCTGGATCGAACAAACCTGATTCTGGATATTTTCGCAGGCCGCGCCAAGTCCAAAGAAGGAAAACTTCAAGTGGAGCTTGCCCAATTGAAATATACCATGCCCCAGCTGTTGGGTCTAGGGCAGGAACTTTCCCAACAAGGTGGCGGTATCGGAACGAGAGGTCCCGGAGAAACCATGTTGGAAACAGACCGGAGACATGTTTTAAGAAGGATTACATCCTTGGAAAAACAACTAAAAGCCGTGAAAAAACAACGTGTTGTTGCACACAGAAGCCGCGAAAGGAGTTCTCTGCCGATATTTGCATTGGTGGGGTACACCAATGCCGGAAAATCCACTTTACTGAACAAAATCTGCAATGCAGATGTTTTTACGGAAGATAAGCTGTTTGCTACACTTGACCCTTCCACAAGAATGTTTGAATTAAAAACCGGTCAATACGCCACAAATGCACTTATGACCGACACGGTGGGATTTATAAGGAATCTGCCTCACCATTTGGTGGAGGCCTTCAAATCCACTTTGGAAGAAGTGTTGTACGCCGATGTTGTATTGCACGTGGTGGATGCATCCGATCCTATGAGCTCTGATAAAATTCTGGTTGCAGAAAAAATCCTACGGGATTTAGGTGCCTCGGCCACACCTTCCATATTGGTGTTGAACAAATCGGATTTACCCGGATCAAGCAACCGGTATATTTCCTTGGGGGAACGCGCACCTTGGGTGGAAGTCTCCGCTGTAACCGGCGAGGGGATTGATCAGCTTTTAAGTGTTATGGCTGAAATGGTTACGGATAAAACCGTTTCGGAAAACCTCATATTGTCTTACAAAAACGCAGGGTTTGCTTCATTTATAAGGAAGCATGCATTATCAGTGGAAGAAAATTTCACAGACGTTGGAATCGAAATCGCCTATGAAGCATATCAATCGGCAGCCAATCAAATTAAGGCCCAATACGAGAATTTGATTGCACAACAATAAAAACCGACAAATAGAGAAAGAGTGTTGATGCCCGTTATATCAGGTAACAACACTCTTTTTTATTGTCTTTTGACTAAAATCACAATCCGGCTCTTAATCGAATATGTCACCGAATGAATTTCTAAATGTGATCGCATACTCTCCCTCTTTGAGCTCACTCAATTCTTTATTGTACTTTATGGAAGGCAATCGAGATTTGACTATGTCGGCATTGGCTTCGTACCCGAACAAGTGCTCCATCACTTCGATGATGTGGAATCCGTAATCCGTTCTGACAACACCAAGAGTTCCCGGCTCATTGTCAAACACAAACGTTTCAAATTCCTTAACCATTTGATTACGAGTAAATGTCATTTTGCCGCCTTTTTCTACAGAATTCGTGTCCGTGGAATGCTCTTTCACAAGTGCTTCAAAATCCGCACCGTCTTTGATTTTTTGCAAAATGTCATTTGCCTTATCTTCCAAACCCTTGATTTTTATTTCACTGTCGGTTTCGGCGATGCCCAATAGAATGTGTCTAGCAGTAACCCTGTCAATGCTTTCCTTATTTTCTTCGTAATATGCGTTGTAATCTTCGTCGCTCAATTGCATGTTTGTAACCGTTTCATTGGCATATTTGTCACCTAGCATTGCTTTTTCATAGAGTTTTACAACTTTACGGAACGGTAATCCGAAATTTGCCTTGGATATGGTATTAATCGAGACACCATATTCATTTGCCGTCTCTTCCAATAAGGATCGAATACTTGTGACTGTGCTGTTGATTTCGTCTTGAGTCAGTGACAATCCTTTTTTCTTGGCCAAATCATATTGAATGGCATATTCGTGAACCTGTTGGGTGGCAGCCGCTACAGCCATATTCCGAAACGTCAGTCCCTCACCTAAACTTTGGTCCAAAAACTCATCAACGGGCAATTTATCGGTATTATATTGCAAATAACTGTTTATTGCTTGGGTATGGAAAAAGACAAACTCATCCTTTGTTATCTTTTCACTACCTGCTGTTGCAACCGTATTGGGTATAATCATAAAAACCACGGCTAACAAAAGGCATATCGCAACAACCCCGGATATACCGTATATGGTGTACCTTACAATATTCTCCGGATCAGAGCCTTTGTTACCCTTCTTGTTGCTCACTTTTGAAGATTTGACCTCTTTTGCGCTCAAAAAATCCTCTCCCTTCCAAAACTACGACTGAAATTCTTCTTATTTTTACGTATCCGTTCTTAACGAGCATACGTTCAAATATTCAATAAGGGTATTATACTAAATAGCTTGTACTTTTTCAAAGTTTTTCATTAACGTTTACAAAAAGTTAATGAACAAGGTATTTCATGCTTAAGCATCGTGTAACAAGCCGATGAGCTTTTCAACTTCGCTTAAAATCGTTCCTTCCTCCATATCGGATATTTTCAATGACAAAGCAGGCTTCTTACCGGCGTCAAACAAGAAACGCCCTTTGAAGGGAACTGCCAATTTACCCATCCGTGAAAATACCTTCGAGTCCATATTTCCGAAAGACATGACAATGTGGCGGCTTTTTCGTTCAACGGACTTCAATCCGATATCGTTTGCCATTTTTCGTAACAAAGCAATGCGAATCAAGTTGTTGGTTTCCTCCGGTACATCGCCGAATCGGTCGATCAATTCGTCCAGGATGTCCTCGACATCCTTTTTATCCGATACTGCCGCTATTTTTTTATACAGCTCGATCCGGGTGCTTTCGTTTTCCACATACCCTTCATCGATGTAAGCATTAACACTGATATCCACCATGGTTTCCAAAGGCGGTTTGGCCGGTTCTTCCCCTTTGACCTCCCGGACAGCCTGGTCCAAAAGCTTGCAATAGGTGTCATACCCCACAATGTCGATATGTCCGTGTTGTTCATATCCCAACAAATTCCCGGTACCTCTTAATTCCATATCCCGCATGGCAATTTTAAACCCGGATCCAAAATCCGTGAATTCCCGGATGGCTTCCAATCTCTTTTCCGCAATCGCCGTCAAAGACATATCTTTCTTGTAGGTAATGTACGCATAGGCGATGCGGTTGGAGCGCCCCACCCTTCCTCTGATCTGATAAAGCTGAGCCAATCCCATTCTGTCCGCATTTTCAATGATCAGTGTGTTAACATTAGGCATATCCAAGCCGGATTCAATGATGGTGGTGCACAGCAAAACATCATATTCCCCCTTTAAAAAGGAATTCATTCGGTCTTCCAGCTTCTTTTCTTGCATTTGTCCGTGAGCAACGCCGACTCGTACACCGGGTAACAAATCGCTCAGCTCCTTTTGTTTGCTTTCGATTCCCTTCACACGGTTGAACAGATAAAATACCTGACCTCCCCGGGCGACTTCACGATAAACCGCATCTTTGATCACTTGCTCATCATGTTCAAGAACATAAGTCCTGACCGGATGTCTTTCTTCCGGAGGGTCCTCGATGACGCTGATATCCCGTATACCGCTTAAGGACATATGCAACGTCCTGGGTATGGGGGTAGCGGTCAATGTCAGAACATCCACCCCTGCAAAGTCTTTTTTGACTTTTTCCTTGTGTTCCACTCCGAAACGTTGTTCCTCATCAATCACCAAAAGGCCGAGATTCTTGAATTTAATGTCTTGCGAAAGTAACCTGTGGGTTCCGACAATAATGTCCACTTGTCCTTTTTCCAATGCCTTGACGATCTTTGTTTGTTGTTCTTTGCTCCTGAATCGGCTGAGCATATCCACATTGACAGGGAATCCTTCAAAACGAAGAGTAAAATTATCGTAGTGCTGTTGAGCTAAAATGGTGGTAGGAACCAAATATGCCACTTGTTTTCCATCCATTACCGCCTTGAACATGGCCCGTAATGCCACTTCGGTTTTTCCATATCCCACATCCCCGCATAACAGACGGTCCATCACCTGTCCGCTTTCCATATCCTTTTTGATTTCCTCTATGCATTTGATTTGGTCATCGGTCTCATCATAGGGGAAGGCTTCTTCAAATTGGTTTTGCCAAACCGTGTCCTTTGAAAAAGCAAACCCTTCCAACGCTTGTCGTTTGGCATATAATTTCACCAGTTCTTCAGCGATTTCACGCAATGACTCTTTTACGCGGCTTTTTGCTTTGGTCCATTCCTTACCGCCTAATGAATTGACTTTAGGCGTATTGCTTTCCGGTCCGATATATTTTTGGATCAAATCCAATTGATTCACCGGTAGATACAGCACATCCCCGCCTTTGTAAACAATCTTCAGATAGTCCTTTTTCACTTGGTCGATGACCAACTGTTCCACACCGGTATACCGGCCGACTCCGTGTATGTCATGCACCACATAATCTCCGACCTTCAAGTCGGTGAAAAGATCCATGCTCTTTTTGGACTTTTTGGGTTTTGCCCTTTTGGAAACCCGGTCCTTTAATGTGATGAAGGCCAACTTTTCGTCTACATATTCAAATCCCCTGTGCAATGTGCCTTCAAGAAGATACACATGACCGTGTAACAGCTCGACGGTTTCCTCATCAGGGACGATGGTACCGATGCCTTCCTCCGATAGCACTTTAGCAAGGGAAGTCTTCCTTGCCCGGGATCCGGCGGCAATCATCACCAAGTACTTGTTCTTCAACATTTCACGCAAGTCGTTGATCAAATAATCCGTTCTTCGTTCATACAAATCCACAGCCTTTGCATTGATATGATGCAATGCGGTGTAGCGTACATCCTTCGACGGTGTGAAAGCCGAATAATAGACAGCCTTGCCATAAGAAAAGACAAAGCTTTCAAAGTGTTCCCTTTGAAACAATCCGTCTTGATTTTGCGGTAAAAGATATCCGTCTCCGATTAAAGCAGAAACCGTTTCGAAATGCTCCTGCCGGATGATATCCATTCTTTCAATACACTTTTTGTAATCGTCTGTAAAAAGCACAGTCTCCTGTGACATATAGTCGGACAGATCAGCAGAGTGCTCATCGATAAACTCAGCATATCGATCCAAACCGGGGATATATAGATTGTTCTTTAATTTCTCGATGTCCTTTTCCACGGTTTCCTCAAACAGCTGGTACTCGGGGTACTGGAACA